>JBBROT010000132.1:0-8583 GCA_038229155.1 Bryobacterales bacterium
ACCGCGTGCTTACTTATGCCTGAAACTTGTTCTCTTTCACGGCCTGATCGACGACAATCGCCAGACTCCGGCCCACCGCGTTCACCGTACCCGCCAGACGCTGCGCGGGCGCATTCAGCAGGAACATCAACTTCGCGTAAATCTCTTCCTTCGAGGGCAGATTCGCCAGGTCGTTGATCGCCTTCACATCGATCACGCGGCCCTGCACAATCCCAGCCTTGAACGTGAACACCGGATTCACTTTCGCGTAAGCAGTCAACGCCTTCGCCAGCGCCACCGGATCGTCGAACGTATACGCAATCGACGTCATGCCGCGCAAACCTTTCATCACCTGCTCGGCCGGGGTGCCTTCGCTTGCCAGCTCAGCTAGATTGTTCTTCACCACGCGATACTTCGACCCCGAATCGCGAACCGCTTTCCGCAAATCGTTATCCTGCGAAACTTTGATCTTCTCGTACCCGGTCACAAACAGATTCTCCGCTTTCGCGAACTCCTGCTTGAGCGCAGCCAAGTCTTTCTCTTTATCAGATTTTTTCTTCATGACGGAAAATCCTTACTGACTCTGCTTCGCTTCCACAACTTCAAGCGCAATGCCGGGGCTCATGGTGGAGCACATCGTCGCGCTCTTCACATACTTGCCCTTCGCCGCCGGCGGCTTCGCCCGCAAAACGGCCTGACTCAGCGTGGAAGCATTCTCCACCAGCTTCTCCGGAGCAAAACTCAGCTTGCCGATCGGCGCGTGAATAATCCCGGTCTTATCGACGCGAAACTCCACCTTACCGGCTTTGATCTCGCGAATCGCATTCGCCACATCCACCGTCACCGTGCCCGTTTTCGGATTCGGCATCAACCCGCGCGGACCCAGCACCTTACCGAGCTTACCCACTGACCGCATCATGTCCGGCGTCGCGATCATGGCGTCATAATCCACCCAGCCTTCCGACTGGATCTTATTCACCATGTCTTCGCCGCCCACGAAATCCGCGCCTGCTTCCTGCGCCTCGCGAATCTTATCGCCCGACGCAATCACCAGCACTTTTTTCGATTTTCCGAGCCCGTTCGGCATCACCACCGTACCGCGGACCATCTGGTCGGCATGCTTCGGATCCACGCCGAGACGCAAATGCACTTCCACCGTCTCATCGAACTTGGCGAACTTGATCTTCTTAAGGAGGGTTACCGCTTCGGGGAGCTCATAAGTCCGAGTCTCAACCTGATTGACCGCAGATGTGTATTGTTTGCCTGGTTTACGCATTCTTCCTCATTGGTGCGAACGGCCCGCCGTGAATAAGCGCGCGCCTCCCACTGAGCCCTAAAATTTGGGAACTCCTCAAATTAACACGAAATAAACGGATTCACAACTTCCACGCCAAGGATTTTCTGCCCATGCGAAAGATCCTCTGTATACAACCGCTTGGCTCCGGCCTTTTTGGCCGCCACAACAATCAACGCATCCCAAAATGAGATCCGGCTGGACGCGCTCAATTCCGCCGCCGTCCGGATCATGGCCGCCGTCATTTCAACGATGGGCCAATCTTCAACTACCGTCAGGTAGGCCAACGCTGTCGCGGGTGCCAGGTTGAACGCCTTCTTCGTTGTGAGTGTGTTGTACAACTCCTGCAATACCTGAGTACTGGATCGAAGACTTCCCTCGTCCCTCAGAATTCGCAACAGGTTTCGGGCGGCAGACACCTTTTCGGTTTCAACTCCCGCAAAAGCATAGATGTAGACGTTAGTGTCGACGAACGCCGGATCAACTCGGTTCGTTGCGATCATATAAATCGGCGCGGGTCCACGTGATCCCCTCCGGACCCAGGTCAAGTGTGCCAAAGAGGCTCTCCAACCGGGCCACCTTCGCGGCATGTTCCGCCTTATCGTGAACCTGATCGCGCAAAAACTCCCGCACCATCTGATTCACCGAAGTTTTTCGGTCCAGCGCAACTTTCCGCACTTCCCGCAAGAGATTATCTTCTATACTGAGCGTTAAATTCGCCACGTAATCAGTGTAGCACGTAACCCGTGCGATAGCTCCATCGGTGCGCATATCCGCAACTAGAGTTACAATTCCCCTGATATGCGGCCCTCCCGTTTCCTGCTCATCCTCTTCCCCGCCCTAACCTGCTTCGCCGGCACCACCTACCAAAAACCGCCGAAAGAAGTTCTCGACGTCCTCACCGCCAAACCCACCCCACTAATCTCCGTCAGCCCCGCGCGTGACTACGCCATCTTCATGCAGCCCGTGCGCTACCCCTCCATCGCCGAAGTCTCGCAGCCCATGCTCCGCTTGGCCGGCCTCCGCATCGACGCCGCCACCAATGGGCTCCACCTCGCCGCCAGCTTCTCCGCCTTCGATCTGAAGCGCCTCTCCGACGGCGCAACGGTACCCCTCAAGCTCCCGGCACAGGTTAAACTCGGCTCGCCCGTTTGGTCGCCCGACGGCACCCGCTTCGCCTTCACCAACACCACTGACCGCTCTATCGACCTCTGGATCGCCACCACCGCCACCGGCGAAGCGCGGCAAGTGCCCGGCAGCCGCATGAACGGCGTTCGCCCTGTCGGCTTCGGCCCCCGCGCGGCAGGCACCGGCGCTGTGGAATGGATGGGCGATAACAATACCGCCCTGGTCCGCCTGGTCCCCGCCAATCGCGGAAGCGCCCCCGCCGAATCCAACGTCCCCGAAGGTCCCCACATACAGGAAAGCGCCGGCCGCGCGGGCCCCGTCCGCACCTATGAGGACATGCTCCAGAACCCGCATGACGAAGATTTGTTCGAATACTACGCCGCCGCGCAGCTTGCCCTCCTCGATACCGCCACCCTGAAAACCACGCCCATCGGCCCCGCGGCCATCTTCGAAACCGCGCAAGTCTCGCCCGATGGCAATCACCTCATGGTCGCCCGTGTCCACCGACCGTTCTCCTATCTGCATCCTGTTTACGATTTTCCCGTCGATGTCGAAGTCTGGAATCGCGCTGGCGCGAAGGAATACACCGTCGCCAGCCTCCCCCTCGCTGACCGCGTCCCCATTGACGGCGTGCGCCCCGGCCCCCGCTCTTACCAATGGCTCCCGAACGAAGGTGCCGCGCTAGTCTGGGCCGAAGCTATGGATGGCGGCAACCCCAAAGAGAAGGTGCCTCACCGCGACCGCATCGTCACCCTCGGCGCTCCCTTCACCGGCCCGCCTAAGGAGATTTTCCAGACCGAACAGCGCTTCCGCGGCTTCCAGCCCATGGAAAAGAGCGATCTCGCGCTCGTCGAAGACTACGAGCGCAACAAGCGCTGGGTGCGCACCATCCAGGTCGATCTCGCCAAGCCCGGCGACCCCGGCAAGATCCTCTTCGCCCGCAATCAGCAGGACCGTTATAAGGATGCCGGCACGCCCGTCATGAAGACGCTCCCCACTGGCAAGCGCGTCATCGCGCAGCAGGGCGATACCATTCTGCTTTCCGGCCTCGGCGCGTCTCCCGCCGGCGACAAGCCCTTTCTCGACCGCTACAACACCGCCACCGGAAAGACCGAGCGCCTCTTCCAATCCTCAAACGGTTACGAAACGCTCGAAGCCGTTCTCGACGATGCCGGCACACGCCTGCTGGTCATGCGCGAGAGCCCCATCGACCCGCCCAATTACTTCATCCGCACCGGCCAAAACCTGAAGCCGCTGACACACTATACTGACCCCACGCCGCAGATTCGCGGCATCGGCAAGCAGCTGGTCACCTATAAGCGCGAAGACGGCGTGCCCCTCTCCTTCACGCTTTATCTGCCGCCCAATTACAAGCCAGGGACCCGCCTCCCCACGCTGGTCTGGGCCTATCCGCTTGAATATAACGATGCCGCGACAGCCAGCCAGATCTCTGGCTCCACGGAACGCTTCACCACGCTTGCCGGTCACCAGCTCTTCCTGATGCACGGTTACGCCATCCTCGAAAACGCGGGCATGCCCATCATTGGCGACCCCGAAACCGTCAACAACACCTACCTGCAACAACTCACCATGGACGCCAAAGCCGCCATCGATAAGGCTGTCGAAATGGGCGTCACCGACCGCGAACGCGTCGGTGTGGGAGGCCACAGCTACGGCGCGTTCATGACGGCCAACCTGCTGGCGCACACCGATCTTTTTCACGTCGGCATCGCCGAAAGCGGCGCGTATAACAGGACGCTGACGCCATTCGGTTTCCAAAGCGAACGCCGGACATTCTGGGAAGCGCCGGAGGTATACACCACCATGTCGCCCTTCTGGAGCGCGAACAAAATCAAAACGCCGCTGCTGATGATTCACGGCGAGGCTGACGACAACACCGGCACCTTCCCCATCCAAAGCGAGCGCCTCTACCAGGCCATCCGCGGCAACGGAGGCACCGTGCGCCTGGTGATGCTGCCGAACGAAGCCCACGGCTACCGCGCGCTCGAAACCCATGAGCACGTGCTCTGGGAAGAACTCAACTGGTTCGACAAATATCTGAAAGGCGCAACGCCAGGCCAGGCGGCAGGTTCGCCAACACTATAAGAAGGTGCAGAAACCGTCCGACGACCAAGCGGCTCTTACCTCACTGCGACTTCGCAGCCGGGGCTTTTTGGGCTATCTCTTCTGGATACTTGCGGGGTTGGCCTTTTTATGGGCTGCTAACCTGTGCGCACAGTTAGCGCAGCGTTGGGTGGGTCTACTGCGTGCCCTCCGTGGCTATGCCGGGTTCAATGTTCCAGCCCACGGGCCCGATTACTGGATTATCGGTGGCGTCGCTATTCTGTGCGTCTTGTTGATGATCGTTCTTGCGTCAGCGTACACGGCGTATCGGGTTCGATGGAGCGCAAGACTTACCAAAGTCTGGGGCGAGCGAAACCACTCAGCTCTGACCAAAGTGGGACGGCTACCCGCCGCCTTCAACGAGCGCGATTTGAAACAACGTTTCACCTACCTTGACCTGCTGTCCTCCTCACCGGAATGGAAGTCCTCTGGAATTTTGCGTCAAGGTGACTCGCGTTCTGCATATTGCGACCTTTCCGCCGCAATTCTTAAACGAATAGAAGTGGACGTCGCGGCCCGGGCCGTCACCACAGGCTTGATCGTGGGGATGAACCGAAATCCCATTCTCGACACGCTCACCCTTTTGGAATCCGCGTTGGAACTTCAGCTCCATGTACTGACAATCCTCGGCAAACGTCCCACGCTCAAAGTATGGATCGAACTATTTAAGCGCGCGGGAGCTAGCATCTTCTTGAATACTTACGTTGGGCGCGAGGACGCTCTTTATCTCAATCTCGCGATCCGTAAGGCCGCGCTGGGTCTGGAAATGGGTTCGGATGCGGTTCAAGAAGCGGCCAATTCGTTGGCGGATGTAGATTGGGATGAAATACTCGGAGGCGTCACCATCCCCGGCCTATCCGCGGTAACCTCATTTGCCACCATGAGCATGAGCGTAGGCGCATTCGGCCTGAGACACATCGGCACGTTCATAGAAGCAACCGCCAACGACCTATTACAGGGTGTTCTCGCCGGAGGTGTCCTTTACTTCCACGGCATGTCGCTAGCCGCCGATTGTCTTGCCGTGGATCGCGAGCATCGTGCCAGCGCGGAGATGACCCGTACCATTTCACAATCTATGCTGGTCGCTTGCGCTCCAGCTGGACGCCTCCTGCGTGATCAGGTCCGTCGCATGCGGGCCTTCCTCAGGGGCAGGCGGCAACTCGCATTTACAGCCGCCCGGGATGCGGCCAAGGTAGGCGTCGAAAAGCTTCGCGATGCCTCTTCGGCTCACTGGGAGAGCGTGAAAGGCGCCAGCAAGCTCTTTCGTTAAAACCCCAGGCAGGTTCGCCGACACCGTAAAGTTCGCGCGGATCAACACCCCATCAGGGCCCGAAGTTTGGCCCGGACATCCGCAAGCACATCTTTCGTCACGCCGCTTTTCCGGACCGCTTTCCGGCTGCGCCAATCCACGCTTTTTACCTGCTCCGACAAGATGGCACCCGGCTGTGAACCATCGGCAATCACCTCGAAAGCATAGCCCTTGATTTGAGTTGTCATGGGGCAACAAATCATCAGCCCCGTCAAGCGGTTATAGTTCGACGGGCTTAACACCAGAGCGGGCCGATGACCGGCCTGCTCGTGTCCGGATTGCGGTGAAAAGTCCAGCCACACCACATCCCCCGCCTCCGGCACGTAGCGCGGAGCCCTCACCAGACTTCTTTGCCCACCGGCTTCCCAAAATCGACGGCACTGTGACGGCTCTTCGTTGTAATCTGCTTCAGCAGATCCTTCAGGACATAGCTCTTTTGCCGCACAGGCTCAATCACAATGCAGCCATCCTGCTCCCGCACCTCCACCGGCTGTTCCAAATCCAAATGCAAGGACTGCATCACGGATGCGGGAATCCGAACAGCGGCGCTATTACCCCATTTCTTAACAGTGGACCTCATAGGATACGTATATACTATGTTGACACATCAAAACCCGGGATTCCAGATCTCTTCAAGCTCCAACTCGAATCCAGGCAACTCCGGCTCTCCGCGCAGGGCCGACGGCGCGGAGAGCACCTCCAAAATCTGCTGCTGCGGCCGGTAAACAAAAACATTCCGGCTCACCGGATCGATCAGCCAGCCCAGCCGCGAGCCGTTTGCCATGTACTCTTCCATCTTTGCCTTCAACGTGTTCAATCGATCCGATTGCGACCGCAACTCCACAACGAAATCCGGCGCAAGCGGCAAGTACCCCTCACGCTGGTCCGGCGTCAACTTATCCAGTCGAGATTTCAGAACCCAGGAAGCGTCAGGAGAGCGATTCGCGCCGTTCGGCAAATCGTATCCCGTAGAGGAATCGAAGGCTCGTCCCCGCCGGTCGCGGTCTGACCATACCTTCAAAGCCGCCGTAAGCGCCGCATTCTGCAGCCCGCTGCGGGAGTGCGCTGGAGCCATCACAACCACCTCTCCTTGAGCAGTGCGTTCAATCCTCAAATCTGGATTTGCGGTAACTAGCTCCGAAAATGATTGGCCCGTGTTAGTCAAAGTCAGCGCACCCGTTTCCGGCAGCTCCGCTGTGACAAACACGTGTCCCATGCCGCGATCCTAACATGCCGGCAGCACTACCCCTCCACAATCTCCCCCACCTTATGAATCTTCATCAGGTTCGTAGTCCCCGCATGCCCCACCGGCTGCCCCGCCACAAACACCACCGTGTCGCCCCGCTGGCACAATTGCCGTTCCATCAGCATCCAGTCCATCTGCGCCAGCATCTCGTCTGTCGACCCCACCTCCGGCAGAATCACCGGTATCACTCCATAACAAACCGAAAGGGCCCGCGCGGCCTCCGCGCTCGGCGTCACGGCATAAATCTTAACCGGCGGCCGGTAGCGTGAGACCAACTGCGCGCTGCGGCCCGTGCGCGTAAAAACCACGATCGACGCCACCTTCGCCGCGCGCGCCGCGTGATACGCGCTGGTCGCCATCACCTGCGGCACCGTCGGGTCGCTCCCATGCATCGGCTGGTCTTGAAACCCGCGCTTGTTGATGGAACGCTCCGCCTCGCGCGCAATCCCCGTCATGTACCGCACCGTCTCCACCGGAAACTGCCCCACGGAAGTTTCCGCCGACAGCATCACCGCATCCGTGCCGTCGTAAATTGCGTTCGCAACGTCACTCACTTCCGCCCGCGTCGGAGTGGGCCGCTCAATCATGGATTCCAGCATCTGCGTCGCCGTAATCACAAACTTCCCTTCCCGCCGCGCCCGCCGGATAATGCTTTTCTGCATCGGCGGCACGCGTTCGAGCGACGTTTCCACGCCCAGATCGCCACGCGCCACCATCACGCCATCCGCCGTCTCTAAAATGCTCTGCAGATTATCGTAAGCCTCGGGTTTTTCTATCTTGGCAATGATCGGCACCGGAGCACCCTGCCCCATCAACGAACGCAAATGCCGCACATCGTCCGCCGTCCTCACGAAACTCTGGGCAATCATGTCCACGCCCGCGGCCAGACCCGCACTCAGATTTCTTTCGTCAGCCTCCGTCACCGAAGGCGCGCTCACTTGCACGCCCGGAAGATTGATGCCTTTCCGGTCCCCGATCGCGCCACCCACCACCACTTCGAATTCCACCGTCACACCGTCCGAGGAAAGCGCGAGCAACTCCACCGCCCCATCCGCCAGCAGCACCCTGTTCCCCGCCTTCACATCCTGGGCCAGTTCCGCATACCCCGTCGAAGCCAGATCACAAGTCCCCAGCACGTGTTCCGTCGTAATCCGGAACCTGGCTCCAGCCCGCAGAATGCAACTCCCGCCCGCAAATTTCCCCAGCCGGATCTTCGGCCCCTGCAGGTCCAGAAGTATCCCAATATGCCGCCCCGCTTCCGCCGCCGCAGCCCGAACCGCAACAATTCTCCGTGCATGGTCGGGCCACTCTCCATGCGACGCATTCAACCGAAACACATCCACCCCGGCCGAAATCAGATCTCGAAGTTTCTCGGGCGCGTCCGAAGCTGGCCCTAATGTGGCAACAATTTTGGTGTTGGGCATAAGGCCGTTTGTTAATATGCCTATTCTCACCCATGAGTCTCTTTCAGGTCATCATTTACGGCATCGTGCAGGGCTTAGC
>JBBROT010000133.1:0-8559 GCA_038229155.1 Bryobacterales bacterium
CCAAGCCCGTGTAGGGTCCGGAGACATTGCAGGTTGTGTTCGTGCCGTCGTAGTTGCAGGAGCCCCAGGTAACGCGAGCGGTACCCGCCCCGTTCTGGTTCGTGCCGGTGCCGGTCAGCGTTACAGCCTGGGCACTGGGGCCAAGAGTGATCACCACGGCGCTCGCGGGAGCGCACAGAAGCAGAAGTAGTATGAGTGCTTTCACAGAACGATGTTGCCACAAAGTGAGCCGGATAGTTTACCAAGGGTGTAGTCCAGATTCGCGGAAAGACCTGTGTGAACCGGCGACATCTGCACCACCGTGCTGCGCGGGGCCACCAGCCAGTGAAAGCGTTCACGCTGCGGCAAGTGAGCGATCGGTCCCGCCGTGGCCTCGCCCTGGCAGATTCGCTCGATGGCCTGAAGCTGTTCCGCGGTCTCTTTCAGATCCAGTTGCGGCCACAGCAAAAGCAAGTTCGGATTGAGCATGGTGATGGCTTTCAAGAACTTTTTCTCCAGGCTAAATACAATCACACCGCAGTTCAGGAACTCCTCGCGTTCCACTAGCGGTACCACGCGAATGACCGCATAGCTAAACGAGGCCGGCGTGTGCACGTTGCGCCTCCTCTTCAAAGTTGGCCCGGGTGGCAAGCCGCTGAACGAAGAACTCCAGGTAGCGCGCAGGCTCCGCTGTAAGCCATTCCGGCGGAACATTGGCGACAACGTTTTGAAGCAAGTCGGGCGTGAGCCGTGCGCTTAGTTCGTCCCCGGCTTCGCGCAGTCCGCTGGCCCACGGAAGAAGTACATGCTCTTTGATGATGGGGAACTTGGCGGCGGCAACTCGCGCGGCGCTGTCCCAATCATGGTGGAAATAAAGGGCCGCGCCGTGATCGATCAGATAGAGCTTCTGGTGCCAGCGGAGCAGGTTCGGGTTGCGAACGGTACGGTCCACATTGGTGGTGAACGCGTCGAACCAAACAACACGCGAAGCCAGAGCGGCATCGGCGGTGTGGCGCGCTGCCGGACAGAACATGATGGAGCCCGGCAGATAATCCATGCCGATATTCAAGCCGGCGCTGCGGATTAACAGATCGCGAATTTCTGCATCGGGCTCATTCCGGCCGAGCGCCGGGTCAATGTGCGCCAGCACCAGTTCGGGCACGGGAAGTTGCAGCGCGCGGGCCAGTTCGCCCACAATCAACTCCGCCGCCAGCGCCAGCACTCCTTGCCCGGCACCGCGAAATTTCGCCACGTACAGCCCCTGATCGTCCGCTTCGATGATGGCGGGCAAACTGCCGCCTTCCCGCAGCGGTGTCACGTAGCGCGTTGCTTCAACGGTGCGGAGCATTTGGTGCTTTGTCGAGTGTAGCGGCATCTAACTACGGTGAACGAAACTGCGGAACTGTTTTCTCCCTTTACCCTGCGCGGCGTGACGCTGCGCAACCGGATCGTGGTCTCCCCCATGTGTGAGTATTCCAGCGAAGACGGGTTTGCGAATGACTGGCACCTGGTTCACTTGGGGTCGCGGGCCGTAGGTGGCGCGGCCCTGGTGATTCTGGAAGCTTCAGCGGTCTCTCCGGAAGGACGCATCACTCCGAGCGATCTGGGCATTTATCGCGATGAGCACGTGGTCAATTTGCGGAGGATCGTGGATTTTCTACACTCCCAGGAAGCCCTGGCCGGCATACAGTTGGCGCACGCCGGTCGAAAGGCCAGTATGTCGCGCCCTTGGGTGGAAGAGCACGTGGCGACGGCCGAAGAAGGCGGATGGCCGGACGCCGTGGTGGCCCCGAGCGCTCTGCCCTTCAGCGCTTCCTATCCCAATCCGATGGCACTCGATGAGGCCGGAATCGAGAAGTTGAAGCGCGATTTTCAACACGCCGCGCGGCGTGCAAAAGACGCTGGCTTCGACGTGTTGGAGCTTCATGCGGCGCACGGCTACCTGCTTCATGAGTTCCTTTCTCCTCTCTCCAATCAGCGAACAGACCAGTACGGGGGTTCGTTCGAGAATCGCGCCCGCTTGCTGCTGGAAATCTGCGCCGATATCCGGCCTCTCTGGCAAGGGCCGCTGTTCGTTAGAATTTCAGCCACCGATTGGGTGGACGACCGCGCCAGTTGGACCGTGGACGATTCCGTGCAACTCGCCAAGCTGCTGAAAGAGGCGGGCGTCGATCTGATCGATGTATCGTCAGGCGGCGCAATTCCCGGCGTGAAGATCCCGCTTGGCCCCGGCTACCAGACGCCCTTTGCCGATCGCATCCGGCGCGAAGCGAAAATCCCAACCGGCGCGGTGGGCTTTATCACCGACCCCGCGCAAGCCGACCACATCATCCGCACCGGCCAGGCCGACGTGGTGCTGCTGGCGCGCGAGATGCTGCGCGACCCCTACTGGCCCTTGCATGCAGCGGCGGCGTTGAAGAAGGAGACGCGATGGCCGCCGCAGTATTTGAGGGCGGTAAAGTAGCAGATGGTGATTTCGCGCCGTCTATGCTGACTGTCAACGGAGAAGAAGTGGAGGATGCGCTGGTGCGGGAAGAGGCCGCGGCGATGCGTCCGCAATACTATGAGACGATGGGCGACGGCGACCCCATCGCGCTCGAAATGCAATTGCGGGAATGGTCGCGTGACAACGTGATTGAAAGGGTGCTGCTGAAGCAGGAAGCAGCGCGGCGTTCCGTGACGGTGGAAGAGATGCTGGCCAGCGTCGGCGCCATCGTGATGAAGCCCACGGCGAAAGAGGCGCAAGCTATTTATGCCAAGGGTAAAGATGGCCTGTGGATGCCCGAGACGGTGCATGTGGCGCATGTGGTGCGCAATGTGGATGAGACGCATCCCGAAGCCGAGGCGCTTGCCGCTATCCAGTTGGCCGCGGCGGAACTGGCGCGCGGCGTGGCCTTCAGCGTGGTGGCGGACACGCATTCCGATTGCCCCGGCGGCGGTGGCGACTTGGGCTGGTTTCCGCGCGGCCACATGGTGGAAGAGTTCGATGCCGCGGTGTTCGGGTTGCGCGTGGGGCAGACCAGTCCGGTCTTCCGCACGCCTTTCGGATTTCACATCGCACGCCTGCTGGCCCGGAAGCCGGAAGGGATTCCCGCCTTTGCAGATGTGCGCGGCCATATGGAAGAGCAGATTCTGCGCGTGAAGCAGCAGCAAGCGGTGGAAGCTTTCGTGGACAAACTTCGCGCCGAGGCAACCATAAAACTATGAACCCTTGCTGTGTCCCGGGCCGAGCCCGCCTGGCAAAACTGGAACTTTCGCGCCGCAAGTCGCAAGAACGCGCGCGGGCTGCGTCAGGCTCAACGGAAGGCATGGCAGCCCTTCCCAGCGGCAAGTTCCTGATGGGTACCGATTACGACGGCGGCTTCGCGGCCGATGGGGAAGGGCCCATTCGCGAAGTGGTGGTGGACCCATTCTGGATCGACTGCACGGCCGTGACTGTCGCGCAGTTCGGCGAATTCGTAGCGGCAAGCGGTTACCGCACGGAGGCTGAAATTTTCGGTTGGAGTTTTTGTTTCCGCTCCGCCGCCGCGAATCAACATGTGGCGGAAGCTCCCTGGTGGGGCAAGGTGGATGGTGTCACGTGGCGCGATGCGGTGGGGCCCAATCATCCGGCGGTGCATGTGAGTTGGAACGACGCCGAGGCGTACGCGGCGTGGGCGGGCAAGCGGCTGCCGGCGGAAGCGGAATGGGAGTATGCGGCGCGCGGCGGGTTGGAACAGAAGCTCTATGCGTGGGGCGATGAGTTGACACCCGCTGGCCAGCACATGGCGAACATCTGGCAGGGTGTGTTTCCCACCGAAAACACGCTGGAGGATGGATACGCCACCACC
Organism: Bryobacterales bacterium; assembly: GCA_038229155.1. Lineage (GTDB taxonomy): Bacteria > Acidobacteriota > Terriglobia > Bryobacterales > Bryobacteraceae > JALYXI01. The sequence continues at coordinate 3,810 of JBBROT010000133.1, forward strand.
GCTCCGGCCGATGTGTTTCCACCCAACGGCTACGGCTTGCGCAACATGGCCGGCAACACGTGGGAATGGTGCGCTGACTGGTTCGATCCGGCGTGGCACATCACAGCCACGCGAACGAACCCCATCGGCCCTCCCGCGGGCAACGCGCGCGTGATGCGCGGCGGCAGCTTTCTTTGCCACCATTCCTATTGCAACCGTTATCGTGTGGCGGCGCGGACCAAGAACACGCCCGAAAGCAGCGCCGAAAATATCGGCTTCCGCTGCGTTCGCGACGTGAGTTAACCCAAATTTGATAGGTTAGAACGCGATGGAACTATCGCGCCGCAACATCCTGACGGGCCTTGCCGCCGCCACCGCGCTTGAAGCGCAGAAGAAAACTTGGAAGCCGAAGTTCGGCATCCTGGGCAACTATAGCGAAGAGAATCTGGCCTTCGCGAAAGCGGAAGGGTTCACCAGCATGGGGCTGTGGGCGCGTGCGCGCACCTCGCTCGACCCGGCCACGGTCAACGACGCGCTGCTCGAAAAGGTGAAGGCATCGCTGGCGCGCAACGGTCTGTATCTCTCCGTGGTGGGCTCCACGGTCAACCATGTCGACGCGGACCTGGCCGCGCGGGCGCGCACCAACGAATCGTTCCGGAAAGTGATTGAAACTGCCGGCAAGCTGGGTGCTCCTTATGTGGGCACCGGCTCCGGCGCCATGCTGGGCAAATCGCTGGATGAGAACGTGGCCGAACTGGTGCGGGTGTACACGGAGCAGTATTTCCCCACGTGCCAGAAGTATGGGGTGAGAATTCTGTGGGAGCCCTATCCCGGTTCACCCAACGTGGCGACCGGCCCCATTGGGTTCGAAGCGCTTTTCAAAGCCTTCGGCAACTCGCCGTATGTAGGTCTTCAGTACGACCCATCGCACCTGGTCTGGCAAATGATGGACCCCATTCAGACGGCGCGCGATTTTGTCGACAAAATCTATGACGTGCACCTGAAAGATACCGAGGTCTTCACGCGCGTGCTGCGCCGCTGCGGCATCAATCCGCCGGATAAGACCAAGTGGTGGCGCTACCGCATCCCGGGCTTGGGGCAGATGGATTGGGCCGCGTTCTTCACAGTGCTGCAGGACGCCGGCTATGCGGGCGCAATGAACATTGAGCACGAAGACTCCGTATACGGCGATCCGCAGCGCGGCGATATCTTCAATGAGGGTTACAAGGTGGGCTTCCGCATGGGCTATCGCTACCTCCGGCAATACATTCCCGTATAAGCGATGGACAGCGAACGCGCAACACTAAAGTACAAAATAACGGGATCTGGACCAGCGGTGGTCTTTATCCAAGGCGTGGGGCTCCACGGAGATGGATGGCTGCCGCAAACCTTAGCGTTGGGCCAGCGGTTCCGGTGCCTGAGCTTCGACAATCGGCAAGAGGGCACCATCACTGTGGAGAGTATGGCCCGCGACACGCTCGCCTTGATGGACGCGGTAGGGATGCCGGCCGCCCATCTAGTGGGTCACTCATTTGGCGGCGTCGTAGCCCAGCAAATAGCCTTTACCGCACCCGAGCGCGTGCTAAGTTTATCGCTGCTTTGCACCTCTGCCGTGGGCGCGGATGCTACTCGCCTTTCGTCAAAGATGCTGTGGCTGGGTGTGCGAAGCCGGTTGGGAAGCAGGCGGATGCGGCGGTTGGCGTTCCTTGAAATTGTCCTCTCAGCCGAAGATCTCAAAGGGCAAGACCGCGACGCGCTAGCAACAGAGATGGAGCCCTTATTTGGACATGACCTGGCGGATTCGCCCCCTTCGGTGATGCGTCAACTCGGCGCGCTGAAGCGTTTCAATGGCACCGCGCGGCTGCGCGAATTAAGCGCTATCCGGACTCTCGTTCTCAGCGCGGAGCATGATCTGATCTTTCCGCCTCGCTGTGGGCGCGCTTTAGCGGCGGGAATCGCCGGATCGAAATACGTGGAAGTACGTGGCGCTGCCCATGGCGTGACGATCCAGCACGCCGAGACTGTCAATCGGGAACTGGTCAGTCATCTTGAACCCGGCTAACTGATCAGCTCTTTGACAATGTCGCCGCGCACTTCGGTCAAGCGCTCTTTTCTGCCCAGATGCATGTAGCTAAGCGCGTCCTGATTCAAGCCCAACTGATGAAGCATGGTGGTGTGCAAGTCGCGGAAGTGCACCGGATTTTCCACGGCTTTCAAACCGATGGCATCGGTCGCGCCGTGTACGGTGCCGCCCTTGAAGCCGCCGCCCGCCACCCACATGCTGAAGCCGGTGTTGTGATGATCGCGCCCCTTGCTGCGTTCCGATTCCGGCGAGCGCCCGAACTCACCGCCCCATAGGACGATGGTCGAATCCAGCAGACCGCGACGCTTCAGATCCTTGATGAGCGCGGCCACGGGCTTGTCGGTCCAGCTCGCCATACGAAGGTGATTCTCTTCGATGTCACTATGGGCATCCCACTCGGCTTCGGGGCCGCCGCCTCCGGAGACTACCGTGATGAAGCGGACGCCCTTCTCCACCATGCGGCGGGCCAGCAGACAGCGCCGCCCGTAATCGTCAGTCGCGGGGTTCCCGATGCCATAGAGGTCGAGCGTTTCTTGCGGCTCTTTGCTCAAGTCGAACACTTCCGGAGCTTCCGTCTGCATCTTGAACGCGGTGTCATAAGCGGACATGCGGGCCGCGAATTCCGGATCTTCGCCGTGGTTAGTTTCGTTTAGCTGATGCAGCAGGTCCAGCGTCTTCTTGCGCTGATTCAGCGTCACGCCTTTCGGTAAATCTAGATTCAGCACGGGCTTTTTGCCCGGGCGGAACATGGTGGGCTGATAGATGCTGGGCAGGAAGCCGTTGGTGTACATCGGCACGCCCGCTTCCTGCGCGCCGTGCGAATCCGGCATCACCACATAGGCGGGCAGCGATTGTGCTTCCGATCCCAAGCCATAAACCACCCAGCTACCCATGGCGGGAAAGCCTGGAATAATGCGGCCGGTCATCATCTGGTATTGCGCGGCGGAATGCACCACCATATCGCCGTGCATGGATCGAATGACGCACAGGTCATCTATCACTTCGGCCTGATGCGGAAACAGATCCGATACTTCGATTCCCGATTTGCCGTACTTTTTGAACGTGCGCTTCGTGCCCAGAATGCGCGAGTTCTGATTCACATTCTGATATTGCACATCGCCGAATTCAGCGGGCCGCTTCTGGCCGTCGAGCGTATTGATCAGCGGCTTGGGGTCGAATGTTTCGAGATGCGAAGGCCCACCCGCCATGAACAGAAAGATCACTGACTTTGCGGGGGCGTGGCTCGGATCGTGAGGCGTTTTCGGCGCAAGCGGATTCACTAAGGGAGTGGCGCGAGCGAAATCCTGCGCCATCATGGATGCGAACGCCAGCGATCCGACACCGCAGAAACAATCCGTCAAAAAATCGCGTCGGTTCTTGGCAAAGCGAATGTGTTCGGGCATGTTAGTTCACGTAGAGAAACGCGTTCAGGTTAAAGATGTCGAGAGCTAGTTCTTTCAGAACCAGCGGGTTGTCAGGCTCTGCCGAGATAAATTCCAGCGCCAGCGATCTTTCCTTCGCAGTGGGAGGGCGGCCCACAGCCAATCGCCAGGCCCGATCGATGCGGGCCGTGTTGCTCTTTGCTTCCGTTCTAATCCGCTCAGCAAACACCTCCGCCAACTGATTCGAAGTGGCTCCGTTGGTCATTTCCAACGCTTGCGGCGCATGCGTTGCCTGCTCACGGCGAGGGCACGAAAGCAGCGAATCCGGCGCATCGAAAACGCCCATAAACGGAAGCTGCAGGTTGCGCTTATAAATCATGTAGATGCTGCGGCGATCGTACTCCGCTTTATCGCGCGTGGTGATCCAATACTGCGGGCGCTTCAGCATCTTCACCAGATCGTTGTCGATAGGCACCATCACGCTGGGGCCGCCGGCTTTCGGGTTCAGCCGCCCCGAAATCGCCAGCATGGAATCGCGAATTTCTTCAGCTTCCAGGCGGCGGCGCGAAAACTTCCAAAGCAGCGCGTTCTCGGAATCCTTCTCCATAGCCAGCTTTTCTATGGGAGAATCGCTCGCCTGCCGGTAGGTGCCTGAGAGAAGAATCATGCGATGCAGCGGCTTCAGCTTCCAGCCGCCCGCAACAAATTGGTTGGCCAGATAATCCAGCAGTTCGGGGTCCGACGGCTTGCCGCCCATACGCCCGAAATCGTTCGGAGTGGAAACGATGCCGCGCCCGAAGTGGTACTCCCACACGCGATTCACCATGACGCGGGCAGTCAGTGGATTCGCCGGATCGGCAATCCATTTGGCCAGTTCCAACCGGGGGTTTTGCAACTCCACTGACTTTTCAGGAACGCCCTCCGGCAGCAAAATACCCAAAGGCCGCGCACCCACTTTCGCCGTAGGCTGCAGATAATCGCCATGGAAAAGCACCTCAATCGGCGTGACATTCTTCGCGTCATCGGACACGGTATAAACCGAGCGCAACGGAGGAGGCAGCTTGTCTTCCAGATCGTCAAGCTGCATGGCCAAGCCGTTCTTTTCGGTTTCAGGCGCCGTCTTCATCTTGAGTTGCAAGTCGGAAATCTGCTTCTGCACCGGAGCCGCCAGTTCCTTCCAGGCTTCCTGCTCCTGCGGCGAAGCCTGCACCAGATCGTGCGGTTGCGTCTGGGCGAAGTAACCCATCATGCGGTAATAATCGGACTGCCGGAACGGGTCGAACTTATGGTCATGGCAGCGCGCGCA
>JBBROT010000134.1:0-8547 GCA_038229155.1 Bryobacterales bacterium
CAGCGTGCCTTCACAACTCACCACCTTTGTCGCCTTAAGATAGATTCATGCGGATGTGGTGAAATTGGTAGACACAGCAGACTTAAAATCTGCTGGCTCGCAAGGGCCGTGCCGGTTCGATTCCGGCCTTCCGCACTCTTCTTATTCCAACCGCCATTTCAAGCGGGTATAAGCAACATCGAACCGGTTCCTCTGCGCATTGCGTTGCGATCCGCTACCGGGCTGCGCGCCCATCATCGCCACCGTGCACCCACGTTGAGCGGCGTAATAAAGCCGGTGCGCCAGCAGTGACTGTTGCGCGCCCCGTCCCCGAGCTCCAGGAATAGTGCTTGCTCCCGCCATCAACGCCACCCTTTCGTGCATGGATAACGAAGCAGTCGCCACCGCACGCCCATCCACCTCCGCGTAGAACGATACAAAATCGCTGCGGGCCACATTCGCCCCCACCATGGCCTCGAAAAACCCGCTCAGCTCCGGCATGTTCCATCCCTCAACCGAAAGCGCCGACCAATGCGCGTTCTCTTCCACCGAAGCCAACCGCACAACGCATGGTGTTTCCGGCAACACGAATTCGGGCCCAAGTTCACGCACCAGCACCGTTGTAAACTCCAGCGGTTTGTAGCCGCGTTGATTCAGCATCTCAAGCGCCGACGCGTCCGCCAGCGGACTCACCTCATGAAATACAGGCGCTCCACGGTTATGGAAGAACGATTCCATTTCGCTCAAAGCCTCTCCGGTCACCGGCTCGAACATCCCCAGCCCGAACGTCTGCGTCACGGGCGAATCCGGCGAATCGAACATGCAGCGGGTGCCCGCAATCTCCGTCCAGCACGCGCCGCTTTCCGGAAACACCTGGGCGCGCGCGTCTACGAAAGCGGCATTCGCCAAACCTTCGGCTCGCTCCAATCGCCGGGCCAAGTGTAAGTCGGAAAATAGCATCGTCTGCTATCTTACTGGCCCAGGATAGACAGAATTTCCCGCACCGGAATGTGCAGACGGCTGGGCCGCGCGGCCAGTTCCGCGCGCAATTCAATCAGTGCTTGCTGCATGGTGAAAGTGTCCAGCAGCACCCGTGTATCGGTCGCGGAAGCCGTCAGGTAAGGGCTCACCGCGGCACCCTCCAGATAGCCTCGCAGGTAAGCCGCGGCCACCCATCGATACCAAACTTCCGCCCAACGCTCCAGACCTTCCTCGCCAGCCACGCCGGCCACCTCGCCATAGAGCGCGGCGTAAGAAACGTACCGGAACGAATTCAGCATCTGAGCGACATCTCGAAAGGGTGACCGTTTGATGCGCCGTTCACTCAGGTGCTGCGCCGCATCGCCTTCGAAATCGATGAACGTGAAATCCTTTCCGGTATCGAGAATCTTGCCCAAATGCAGATCGCCATGCACGCGCGTCCGGTATGCCTCAAGGCGCGTTTCATCGATCCGTGAAAAGAAGCGCCGCACGTCTTCATGCTTCGAAAGCGCAAGCTCGGCATCGTCTCGCATTTCCGCGGGCACTTCACCCAAGCGCAGCCGCAGCGCCTCAAAGCAGCGGTCGGTCAGGCTCAGCAGGCCATGGTAGAGCGCTCGCCGGTAGTGATCGCTGAATGGCTCCGGCTCATACGCCGGGTTCAACGTTTCCGCCGCCAGAGTGGAATGCAATTCAGCCGTGCGCAGGCCCAGCGTTCGAGTTCGGCCGATATAATCGCCGATCGCATTCTGAATGCTCTCCGGAGTCTCCTCCGGCACCAGACTCAGTGGATGCCGGCGCTCATCGAACAGCCGGTCATCCTTCGAGGCAAGCTGCGTGTATTCGAAAAAGCGGCTCAAGCTGGTGAGCGCCAAATCGTATGCATTGCCCTCATTCGCAATAAAGCCATGAAGCACCGCGACCGTGATGGGGTCCTCCCCTGGAACGCGATATTCGAAGCCGCCCGCAAGGGGTGCCGTTGCAGTGGGCGCTTTTCGGCTAGCGAAAAACTGGCCCATTTCCACTTCCGGATGGATGCCTTCTTCCAGGCGGCGGAACATCTTCATCACAAACCGGTCACCGTACGCAACTGAGCTGTTACGGCGCTCAGCGCGAATCCGGTACGGTTCGATATTGGGGTGGCGCTTCCCCCACAGGGCGGGGAAGTTCTGGTTGCGCCACGTCAGCAACTCACCCTTATCGCCGCGGAACTTGCGCCGGCGCAACATCGCTTCCAGCAGCGAATTGTTGAAATCGGTATCCCACAGCGCGCCATACACAGCGCCGCGCGAGCCATCCTGATGCAGAACGTCGGCAAGAATCAGGTCCGCATATTCGCGCCGCACCTGCTCGGCTTTTTCGCCCGTCGCCAGAGCCAGCGGAAGCGTGTAGAGTTCCGCTTCGCCCTCGTCGTAATCCACCTTCACAATCACGATATAAGCAAGCCCCGGCCGCACGGGAAGCGAATCGAAAATGGAAACCGCGCGCACACGCCGCCGCCGCGCCAGGAACCAGCGCCGGCTTTCCACAAAGCGGGGAAGTACGCGCACCAGCATTGCCCGCGCGGTTTCGCCCCACACTTCCTCCCACGTCCTCACCGTCAATTCCAGCGCGCGCGGCGTCCCTTCTCCCAACGATTCAATGGCCTTCTGCCGCCGTTCCAAAGAGAACCAATAGAACGCGTTCGGCCCCAGCGTGAACAGGTAATGGCTCTCACCGATAACCGGAAACTCCGTGCCGCCAAACATCTCAACCGGCGTGTATCCCTGAAACTCGCTCAGATTCAGAGCAACAGGCTGCACAAAGCGTGAGAGGTTCGCAATCACCAGAATCGTTTCGCCTTCGTGCCGCCGATAGAAAGCAAGCACGCGCCGGTTATCGGGATAAAGAAAATCGAGCGACCCACGCCCGAACGCCGGGTGCTGTTTCCGCAAGCGCAACAATCGCCGCATCCACCAGAGCAGGCTGTTCGGATTGTTATGCTGCGCTTCCACGTTGCGTGTTTCGAAGTGATACTCCGGGTCAATGTTCACCGGCAGATAAAGCTTCTGCGGGTTCGTCGTGGAGAACCCCGCATTCCTGTCACTGGACCATTGCATCGGCGTGCGCACGCCGTTCCGGTCGCCCAGGTAGAAGTTATCGCCCATGCCGATCTCATCGCCGTAATAGATCACCGGCGTGCCGGGCAGCGAAAGCAGCAGCGCGTTCATCAGCTCAATCTTGCGGCGGTTGTCTTCCAGCAGCGGCGCAAGCCGCCGTCGGATTCCCAGATTGATGCGCGCTTTCCTATCGTCCGCGTAGGTGCGGTACATGTAGTCGCGCTCCTCGTCCGTCACCATCTCAAGCGTCAATTCATCGTGATTGCGAAGGAACAGCGCCCACTGGCAACTCTCCGGAATCGGCGGAGTTTGCTTCATGATGTCGATGATGGGGAAGCGATCTTCCAGGCGGTTCGCCATGAACAAGCGCGGCATCAGCGGGAAGTGAAAATTCATGTGACACTCATCGCCCTGGCCCATGTATTGAATCGCGTCTTCCGGCCACATGTTGGCTTCGGAAAGCAGCATCTTTTCTTTGTGGTTTTGATCGAGATGCGCGCGGACCTCTTTCAGGTAGGCGTGCGTCTCCGGCAGGTTCTCGCAATTGGTGCCATCCCGCTCAAACAGATAAGGCACCGCGTCCAGGCGAAAACCGTCCACGCCCATATTGGCCCAGAAATCCAGAATGCGCAGCATGGCGCGCCGCACCGCCGGATTGTCGTAATTCAAATCCGGCTGGTGCGAATAGAACCGATGCCAGAAATAAGCTTTCGCCACCGGATCGTAAGTCCAGTTCGAGATTTCGAAATCGGTAAAAATAATCCGCGCATCCTGATATTTTTCAGGCGAATCGCTCCACACATAATAATCGCGCCACGCGGACCCGGGTGCCGCGCGACGCGACTTTTGAAACCATTCGTGCTGGTCTGAAGTATGGTTGAAAACCAGCTCTGTGATCACGCGCAAGCCCCGCCGATGCGCCTCGCGCAAGAACACCTGAAAATCTTTCAGCGTTCCATAAGCCGGGTGCACTCCGGTGAAGTCGGAGATGTCGTAGCCGTCATCTTTCCAGGGGGAGGAGCAGAAGGGAAGCAGCCAGATGGCCGTCACGCCCAGGTCTTGCAGGTAATCCAGCTTTGAGGTCAGGCCGGGAAAATCGCCCATCCCATCGCCGTTGCTGTCGGCGAAGGCGCGAACGTGCAACTCGTAGATGATCGCGTCCTTGTACCATTGCGGGTTGTCGTTCATCGATTGTCTTGCGGGATTGTCTTGCTGTATCGCGGCAGCCAGGCCGCCGGGCATGCCGCCGGGAACGCTGCCGCGTCTAGTTCGGAGTTTTGAAGCTATTTACCAATCACGCCGCAAGCCACGCGGTCGCCCGCATTACCCGCGGGGTCGCTCTTCATGTCATCCGCTTTGGCGTGAACCACAAGCGCTTTGCCGGTCACGGAATGATCGCTCGCATCCATGGTGGCCGCCTTCGCCATCACGGTTCCTTTCGCGTTGCCCTTCGCATCCACTGTGAAATTCCGCATGTCGCCCACGTGCGCGCCGTCCGGATTTTCCAGGCCATGCATCTTATTGTCCGGATTGAAGTGCGGCCCCGCGCTCTTGAAGTCGGGCCCTTCGCACATACCAATGGAATGGATATGGATGGCGTGCTCGCCAGCCGGCATGTTCTTGAAGGTGTACTTGATTTGGACGCCCGCCTTGGCACCCTTCATGGCGGAAAGCTTCGCCACGCCCACGCTTTCGCCCTTGGCGTCCTTCACGTCAACGGTGATGGGTGTAGCGGAATAGGCGGCACCCGCGAAAATCAGGCTGGCCGAAAACAACATTACGGATGGAACAGTGCGGCTGATGGTCATCCCCCAATCTTACAAGACACTCTTGTCCACAAACGTTTCCATCACGGTCTTGCGCAAAAGCGCGGGCGGCAGCAATCCTTGTGACAGCAGAAAATCGTGGAAACGTTGTTGATTGAAGCGCTTACCCATCTTCGCTTCCACGTCCTTGCGCAGTTGTAACAAGCGGATGTAGCCATAGAAATAAGACGTGGCCTGCCCAGGCGCGCGGAAGGTGTACCGCTCCACTTCCTCGGTGGCGAGCACGTGCGAAAGCACAATGTCGTTCTCGATTATCTTGTAAGCTTGCTCCGGCGTGATCTTACCCATCTGTAATTCGGGATCGAGAAACGCGCGGCCCGCGCGCATCAGCCGGTGCTGCAAACTGATGAGCTGGCCCTCAAGCGGCATGTAGGGAAAGGTCACCCACTCCGAGTACAGACCCCAGCCTTCCACGTTGGTGCTGTTGAATGCGAAGAGCGCGCGTGCGGTGGAGACTCCGTGTTCCACCATGGAATCGAATTGCAGTTCATGGCCGGGCCGCAGTTCATGCGCGGTCAACGTCCAGGAAGCGGCGGCAAATGTGAAGTCGTCATATTTTTCGGTCTCGCCGTTTGCGGAAGGCACGCGCACCGGCAGCACGAATTCACCAACCTCGCCCGTATTGTTCAACAGGCGTGGCGGCAGCATATGCGGTGCCGGCTGCTGCGCATTCTCAGCCGCGGAACCGATTCGTATCCGCGCGGGCCGTTCCGGCAAGGTCACCAGATGTTCGCGCCGGATGATCTCTTCCACATCCGCCAAACGCTGCTTGTAATGGGGCAGAATGTCTTCGCCCGAAAATTGTTCTTTCTTCAGAGCGCGAATCACGTCACGATAATCGGTGCTGGGCAGCTTCCGCTGTTTCGCGATCCTGGCACCGATCTGGCCCATCTGCGCCTGCAAATCGGTGAAGGCGGCGTGCGCGAGTTTCGCCAGTTCTTCAGGCGCGATATCCACGCCGTATTCTTCCAGCGAATAAGCATACAACTCCGCGGGCAAGCGAAAATCGGTGCGGCTGCGCGGCAGCACTTCCTTGCGCACGAACGCCTGATACTCTTCCACCTGCGCTTTGAACTTCGCGTAGGGCTGCTCGAAATCCTTCAAGCCGTATTTTTCCAGCAGCGTCCCAATGCCGGTGATCAGGAACTGCGTAGTCTCCAGATCTTTCTCCACCTTGGCGCGGGGCGGCCCCATCAGGCCCGGCTTTTCAAGCGCCTGCCGGAACCGTTCTTCCGCCAGAATTGTAAGCGGCCGGTAGCCCTCTTCCATCCCCGCATAGCGCCGCAAACGGACCAGCGCGGCGGGCCTGCGATCCGCCGAAACCTGATCGTCCAGCAACGCGCGAACGCCGCCATACACTTGGCCCGGCACATTCTGGTAAGGCAGCACCAGCTTCTCCTGCAGTTCCTCCCCACGCCGGTCATTGCGCGCGGATTGAATCAGAATTTCCAGATCCTGCTTCACCAGCGGATCCTTTTCCTTTGCCAGCCGACCCTTCAACTCCGTCTCCGCCGCGGCGATAGCGGCAATATACCGGGCCCGGCTACCCGGCGTACGATCGGAAATTTCCCGATCGATACCCGTGACTCCGAAGCTGGCCGCCGCCTCCGGTTGAAACTTCGCCAGAACGCTCAAGAGCACCTGCGCGTTGGCATTGCTGTGGCTAATCCAATCGGGCGTCGCCGCCGCATTAAGCAAACCTGTTAGAAAAATGAAAAGAAAATGGCGTGTTGAAAACTGCATCACCGCCATTATCCCGCGCTCTCTTACAGAGCCAGATATTCGAACCAGGCCCGCAGCCCGGCGCGATTATATTTGCGAAGATACTGCAATCCCTGGCCCGCCGCGCCGGGCTCCATCAACAAGCGAATCCCGATCTCGGCAATATGTCCGGGGTCATCCGCATGAGCCGTCCACTTCGGCGGCACCCAATCGATGGTCTCGCTCACCACGCTGGGAACGCCCACGGCAATGCCATCGGCGGTCACAATGTTGAATGTCTCCGTGAACGAAGGCTGCAGCATCAGGTGCATGTAGCGGCACGTTTCGCGAAACTCCTGCCAGGGCTGCCACGTGCTTTCAACCAACGTGACGCGGCGCTTGCCCATCAGCATCTGCTTGACGGAATCCATCACGCCGTAACCGCCCTCTTCACGGCCGCTCGAAACGAAAATCTCGGTCTCCACTCCCATGCGTTCACTAATCAGCAGCGCGGCACCGGCGGCGGTCATAATGTTTTTCAATTGCCGCGTGGCTCCGAAAATTCCCAGCCGCAGCACGCCGTGCCGATACCCGGTGCGCGTCTGTTTCACGCCCGACAAACTATAAAGATTGGGCAGGTACGCGCAACCCGCTCCATAGGCTTCGCGAATGAAAGAGCAGAACTTCAGGCTGTTACCGGCCACGTGAAAATTGGGCACTTGCTGTTCCAGAGCAATCTCTTCACGGATGATCTTCATCGCCCACCGGTCCGCTTGCAGAAACGCAATGTTCGAATGGCAGACCATCGCGAACGTCACTTCCCGCTGCTCCCGCACCAGCGCATGCAGGAACGGCGTGTCCATCCACGGGGCACATAGTATGACGTCCCTCACGGTATGATCGGCGCGCAATCTGTCCCGCAAAACAAAGCCATCGAACACCGGCCAGACTTCAGGGTTCAGGCCGGCTTCGGCTAACACTTTACAAAGGTTCAGGGCGCAAACGCCCAGACCGACATGGCTCAGGCCAGGCGTTTTCTCGGGCGTTTTATAGGCTAGGACAATCTTGTTTCGCATCGAAATTCATAGTTCCCCTTACGTGCGAACGGTAGCAGCCCTCTTGCTCGCGCCAGCGTGTCATTTACTCTAAAAGATTGTGCGCGTAGCAGTTATAAAAACGAAATTTCTGTGGACGAAATAGTGAACGGTTCCTTGCGCAGCCGCAAACACGGCGTCACGCTGCTCTTCCTGATTCACGGCCTCATCGAAGCCACCTGGGTCTCCCGCATCCCCCAAGTGAAAGACTTTTTGCACGCCCAGACCGGTCCCTTCGGGCTTGCCCTGCTCGGTAGCGCCGCCGGTGCCATGCTTTCCATGCCGTTCACCGGCTGGCTGCTGGCCCGCTATGAAGGGCGGCGCATTCTGATTGTGGCTTCCATTCTTTGGTGCGCCGCGCTGCCACTGTTGGGCCTCGCTCGCTCGCTGCCGGAACTCACCGCGGCTCTCTTCGTGTATGGCATGGCGGGCGGCGCAATGGACATTGCCATGAACGCGTTCGGCTCCGTGGTCGATCGCGAATTACCCAGGCCGGTGATGTCGTTCTTCCACGGTATGTTCAGCGCCGGCGGTATGATCGGTGCCATCGTCGGCGTGCTGGTGCTGCGCTCGGGACTGCCCCTCGAAGCACACTTCATCGCGATGGCAATGCTGCTCGCCGCGGCCGTGCTGCTATCGGCCCGCTTCTTTCCTTTCACCCCGCCGGAACCGGTCGTCGATCGCCCCGGCTTTCGCCTTCCGCCACCAGCCCTGCTCGCGCTCGGGCTGCTCGCCTTCAGCATCCTGTTCGGCGAACGCGCGATGGCGGATTGGACCGGCATCTATCTCATCCAGCGCGGCGCCACCGGTCCCTACGCCGCCGCGGGTTTCGCCGCCTTCTCCGCCGCCATGACCGTTGGCCGTTTCACC
>JBBROT010000135.1:0-8535 GCA_038229155.1 Bryobacterales bacterium
CAGGCGAGCGTGACATTCGGCGCTACTTTGTAAATCAAATTGCCCATATAAGTCTGCGTCTTATCGCGATTCCCGGCCAGGATCTGGCGCGAGTTGAGTGAATCGAGGCCATACACCAGATTGGTTTGCCAAGCCCGAGTCCAGTTCACTTGCGCCTGCAGCCACCCGCCGCGCGATTCGACGCCATGCTGACCCGCGGTGCCCACGGCACCCACGCTCTCACCCAATCCGGAACTGAAAACACCAAGTGCGCGGCCTTCATAAGCCTCGCCGGAGAAGACCAGATATTTGCTCACAGGCACTACATAGTCTCCAGCGACGCCCCATGAATCCACTGCCGTCTGAAGCGTTCGCGTGCCGATCACTCCACCATTCTTGCCGCGCCCATAGTGGCTGCTAAGCCCCAGCGCCAAGCCGCCATCCGAATAAGAAACGCGTGAATCGAAGCCGGGCATACGTCCGCGCTCACCCACCCCCGCCGTGCGTACGGTGGCGAAGGTGCCGGGGTAATCGCCAACGTTCGGATCGGTCGCGGCGATTTGAAAGAGCAGTTTTTGTTTGTCGCTGAAGCCGTGCCGGAACTCCGCGCGGAGCTGGGGCGTGCGAATCCAAAGGTTGCCGGAAGCGGCCAGGTCGGGAATCGCGTACCCCGAAAATGAAGTCGGATTCAACGGCGCGAACACTGACCAATCCTGACCGGCGATGACGGAAAAATCTTTCCAATCCGCGCGCCCGAACGCCAGGCGCAATCGCGGCACATCGAACCCCACACTATTCGGCAGCGTGGCGTTGCCGCTGAACATGTCCACTTCCACGGTCCCTCCCAGCAACGCTCCACCCACACGCGGACCCGTGTAGCGAAGCCCGATGCGGCTCTGCCGCACCGTCATGCCGAAGTTCTTGTCGCCGCCGCTCGGATCGCTGCCCTGCTTGCCCGCGAAGAGCGGTACATCCTGATTGTTGTTGAGCGATGTGTTGTAGAAACTGTTCAGCAGAGCGGTTCCGTAAATCACCACGGGCAAACGGCTGGCGGATGTGACGGCTGGTGCATCCACTTTCGAGACACTTGGCGCGGGCGCGAGCTTGGCCGGTGAGACGGGGAGGACCATCGCAGCTTCCTGGCTACTTAGCATTCCCTTCTTCTGCAAGATCGCGGCGATGAGTTGAACCGCATCGTCAGCACCGGCTTCGCGGATGCGAACCCTCTCTTCGGGTGCAAGAATTCCCTTACCGGCAAGAACATCGGCCAGCGCCTGCGCGGATTGTTGAGCATGGCAAACGGCGGCTGCGAACAGCACTGCCGTAAGCAGTCTGAGTGATGGTTTCATGTATCGGGAGTGAGCTGAATGTTGTCTTGTTCGTCCACGCGCACAGCGTACGTCTTGAGAGAACAGTCGCCCAGCAGCGCCCGGCCGTCTGTCAGATCGAACTTCCAACCGTGCAAAGGGCAGATCACTGTGGTGCCGCCCACCAGGCCATCGGCCAGCGGCCCGCCCCGGTGAGGACACTCCGCCTGCACCGCGTACACTCCACCGCCGCGCGTGCGGAAAACGGAGATATGTTCGCCGTCCACATTGAAGCTACGCCCTTCACCGGGTGGAATTGCGGCCAGAGGGCAGAGCAGTTGTTCCAATGCCGCCATCAATTCAGCACCGGCAGAAGATTTGAAAATTGATTCGGCGTGGCAGGCGCGTACGCTTCGCGCCACGGGTCCCGATATGCGGCTATCGAAGCCGCTATCTCATGGTCGAGAGCCTCAGCGATGCCTTCGCTATCGTCTACCAGAATGGCACGGAGTTTCTCCACTCCATGCCGCTCCAGAAATCCATGCGTGCGCTCCAGGTACTTGGCGTTCTCACGGTAATACTGAATGAACCGGCCGATGTAACGAAGCACTTCATCTTCCGAGTTCACAGTGGCCAGCACATCGCCCTTGCGCACGCTGGACCCGGCCGCGCCGCCCACATAAATTTCCCACTTGCCCCCTTCCACCGCTACCGCGCCCACATCTTTCACCATGGCTTCGGAGCAGTTGCGCGGGCATCCCGCCGTGGCGAGTTTCATCTTGTGAGGAGTATCGAGACCTTGAAACATGTTCTCGATCCGGGTAGCGAGCGCGATGCTGTCACCCACTCCGAAGCGGCAGAAATCAGTCCCTACACAGCTCTTGCACGTGCGGTAAGTCTTGCCGTAAGCAAAACCTGAAGGCATATCCAGATCCCGCCACACGTTCGGCAGATTCTCCTTCGTGATGCCTAACAAATCGATTCGCTGGCCTCCTGTAAGCTTCACCAGCGGCACGGAATACTTATCCACCACATCCGCAATGCGGCGCAGTTGGTGCGAACTGGTCACGCCGCCAGCAATCCGCGGGATCACTGAGAATGTTCCATCGCGCTGGATGTTGGCATGAACGCGGTCGTTGATAAACCGCGCATCGCGCTCATCGATGTATTCGGCATTCCAGATTGTCTTCAACAATTGCGCCAGCCCCGGCTTGCTTCCCGGGTCCTCCTTGCCTTCCGCCAGCGCATGAAAAACCGACGACACCGAACGCAAGCCTTGCGTCCGAATCGCGCGAATCAACTCAGGCTTGGTCATCGGCACACCAGGCACGAAGTAATGAAGGGAAGGGTCTTCTTCCACCTCGCCGCCGCAAGCCCACTCCACAATTTCAGACACCAGCGATTTGCACGCGCCGCAGCCCATCCCCGCGCGCGTGGCCTCCATCACCTTCTTCGCCGTTCGCTTGCCGCCGTTCACGCATGCGATCAGCGCGCCCTTACTCACACCGTTGCAATTGCAGACTTGCGCATCGAGCGGCATCTCCAAAAACGTAACCTGCTTCGATGGCGCGCCAATGTCAAACAAGAGCGTCAGCCGTTCTTCGGGCAGCGGCGTGTTGCGGTCGAACGCCTGCATCAGGTACGCGGCTTTGCTGATATCACCCAATAAAATCGCGCCTACCAAACGCCCATCGCGAATGATCAGCTTCTTATAATTGCCGCGCTTGGGTTCGGTAAACTGAACGATCTCGTCGTCTTCAAACTCCGGCTCCATGATGCCCATCGAAGCCAGTTCCACACCCATCACCTTCAGTTTCGTCGCCACCTTCGAACCGTGATAAGCGGCGTTCGGATTCTTGTCGGTGATGTGGTCGGCCAGAACCTTGGCCTGCTCCCAAACGGGCGCGACCAAACCATACAATTGCCCGCGATGCTGCGCGCACTCGCCCACGGCATATATATCGCGATCGTCCGGACTGCGCATCTGGTCATCCACTACAATGGCGCGCTCCACCGTCAAGCCGCACCCGGCCGCGATCTTCCAATTGGGAACGATGCCGGTAGAGATCACCACCATGTCGCAATCCAGTTCGCTGCCGTCCGCGAAGCGCAGACCCAGCACCTTCGATTCGCCCAGAATGTCGGTGGTATCTTTTCGCAAATGCACCACGATGCCCAACTTTTCCATGTTGGCCTTGAGGATCGCGCCGGCTTGGGGGTCAAGTTGTTGCCCCATCAAGTGGCCGCCGCGATGCACCACGTGCACCTCAAGCCCGAAATCCTGCAGCCCGCGCGCCGCTTCCAAACCCAGCAAGCCGCCGCCGATCACAACCGCTCGAGCCTTGCCTTCCGTATACTCGGCAATCCGGTGGCAGTCTTCGAGCGACCGGAACACGAAGACGCCTGCCTTGAAGCCACCCTTGTCCGTTTTGATTCCGGAGATGGGCGGCAGGTGCGCACTGCTGCCCGTGGCGATGATGAGCTTGTCGTAATCTTCCGCTCTGCCGTCGTCGCCCAGCACCTGCTTTGCCCGCCGCGCGATTCCCGCCGCGCGCGTGCCGGCATGCAGCCTGATGTTGTTCTTCTGGTACCACTCCAGCGGATTGAGGAAGATTTCATGCGGCTGATAGGTGCCGTTCAACACGCCCGAAAGCAGGATGCGGTTGTAGTTTCCATAAGGCTCATCGCCGAACATGGCAATGTTAAAAAGGTCCGCGCCGCCGCGTGCAAGAATCTCCTCCACGGTGCGCGCACCCGCCATCCCGTTCCCAATCACCACCAGCTTTTGTTTCCGCTCCATCAACCGATCTCCACGAACCCTATGTCCAGCAGCACGGAACCCGCCGCTCCTTCCGGCGCGCCAACCAGCACGTCCACGGTTGTATCCGGGTCCAAATCTTCCACCACGGCCAGCGGCACATGCACCGCGCTCTTCGCGCCGATGGGGAAATACCGCACCGGCTCACCGCGCCGCATCAGCACCACATAGATCATTTCCGCCAGCGGATTACCGGCGCGAAAATAGATCAACTGCGCGCGCTTTGAAAACGAAACTGTGTAAGCTGCCGGCGGCGAAAAAGACACCGGTGTGGAAAGACCGCGCCCTTCATACTGGAACAGTCCCTGAATAAAGCTCGGCTTTTCTTGCATCGTTCTCCTTGGCGATACGTACGGCGCACACCTTGAATTCAGGCATGCGCGAAACAGGATCCAGCGCGGGATTCGTCAACAGGTTGGCGCACCCTTCCCCGCTGTAGTGGAACGGCGCGAAGAGAGTGTCCAAACGAATATTCATGGTGAGTTCAGCCTTCATCACGGCGCTTCCCCGGCGAGTGGTGAGCCGCACGGCATCGCCCTGCGCAATGCCATAAGTACGCGCAATCGCGGGATGAATCTCCACGAACGCCGCGGGCGAATCTTGCATCAGTGCCGGTACGCGCCGCGTCTGCGTTCCCGATTGATACTGGACCATGATGCGGCCCGTGGTGAGATACAGCGGGTAATCGCGATCAGGCTCTTCGGCGGGCGGCAGATACTCCACCGGATGAAAATGCGCCAGGCCATCTTCAGTCGCAAAGCGGTCCAGGAACATCCGCGGAGTGCCCGGGTGCAGCGTGCCCGGGGTGCCCGAAGCCTGATCGGGGCATGGCCAAAACACACCGTCTTCTTGTGCGATGCGTTCGTAAGTGATGCCGGAATAATCGGCCAGACCGCCGGCGGTGGCGCGGCGCAATTCGTCAAAAATCTCTTTCGGCTCCGAAGGAAAACTCGCTGTACATTCCAGGCGGCCGGCAATGGCGGAGAGAATCTCTGTATCTGTCTTGACGCCTTCCGGCGGCCTTGTGGCGCGCTTGCGCAGCAGTACACGGCCTTCCAGATTCGTCATGGTGCCTTCCTCTTCAGCCCATTGCGCGGCGGGCAAAACAACGTCGGCAAGCTCGGCGGTTTCCGAAAGAAAGAGATCGGCCACCACCAGAAAATCCAGCGCCTTCAACCGCGCACCGATATGCCTCGCATTCGGCGCGGAGACTGCAATGTTTGAGCCGAACACAAACAGCCCGCGCACGCCGCCTTCGGTGCCGAGCGTGTCCAACATCTCATAAGCCGAGCGTCCTGGCTTCGGCAAATCGCTTTCCGCCATACCCCACACTTTCGCAATGTGAGCGCGATGTTGCGGGTTATCGATGCGCCTGTACCCGGGCAGCTGATCGGCCTTCTGGCCATGCTCGCGGCCGCCCTGACCATTGCCTTGGCCGGTCAGGCACCCGTATCCGCAGTGCGGCTTGCCCACCTTCCCAAGCGCCAGCGCCAGGTTGATGAACGCCAGCACATTGTTCACTCCGTGGCTTTGCTGCTCCGGTCCGCGAGCCGTCAGAATCATGGCCGTTTGCGATTCGCCCAGCAGGCGCGCGGCATGCCGCAGTTGCAACTCCGGTATGCCGGTGATGCGTTCAACACGCTCCGGCCAATACGACGAGACAGCCTGCCGCACCAGCGCGAAGTTTTTCGTTCGCGAACCGATGAACGCTTCGTCCAGATAGCCCTGCTTCACCGCCAGATGCAGAAGGCCGTTCGCCAGCGCGGCATCGGTACCGGGCGTGATTTGCAGATGCAGCGTGGCGGCGCGCGACGTCGGCGTCACACGCGGATCCACCACCACCAGCGACCCGCCGCGTTTTCGCTGCGCGTCAAAATACTGCATGATCGGCGGCATGGTCTCGGCGACGTTGCTTCCAATCAGCATCACGGTCTGCGCGTGCGGAATATCGGCCAGCGGAAACGGCAGCCCGCGATCCATGCCGAAGGCCTTCATACCGGCCGCTGCCGCGGATGACATGCAAAAGCGGCCGTTGTAATCGATCTGCGAAGTGCGTAGCGCAACCCGTGCGAACTTTCCCAGCAGGTAAGCTTTCTCATTCGTGAGACCGCCTCCTCCGAACACACCGACGCCGTCTCTGCCATGCCGCGCTTGTACGCCGTGAACTCGGCTGGCAATAGTATCGAGTGCCTCGTCCCATCCCGCGGGCCTGAGCGCGCCGTTTCGCGCGTCACGCACCAGCGGCGTCAGCAGCCGCCGCGGGCTCGAGAGCAACTCCGCCGCATACCACCCTTTGCGGCAGAGCCCGCCGTTGTTTGTGGGAAAGTTCCGCACTTCCACTGTCCACGTATTGAAATCGCCCGCCTTCAAATGCATGCCGCACTGCAAAGCGCAGTATGGGCAGTGCGTTGCGCACGCGGCTGCTGGCGATGGCGGACTAACGGCTAGCAGGGGAAGCATAGGCCTCAGCGGCACTCCCGGAGTGCCTCACGATGCCCGCGCGAACAGCGGCTGCAACGGGCCATGTCCTGACCCAGTATCCCCGCAGGCTCAACAGGGCCAACGCACCCCCGAACATCAGCGCGGCCAGCACGCAGAAGCCCGCGCTGAACGTGCCAAGCTTGTCTTTCAGAAAGCCAAGCAGCGACGGCAACAGGAATCCGCCGAAGCCACCCGCCGCGCCGATCACGCCAGTCATGATGCCGACGGAAGCGGCGAACCGTTGCGGAACCAACTGAAACAAAGACCCATTGCCCATGCCTAGCAGCCCCATTGCCACCGCAAGAAAAGCGAGCGTCACCGGTGCCGAGGGAAGCGTTGCTACACCGGCCAGACACAGTCCCGCCCCGGCAAGCATCACCTGCAACATCCGGTAGCCGCCCAGCCTATCGGACAGCACGCCGCCCGCGGGCCGCAGGAAACTTCCGAAGAGCACCACTACCGTCGTGAAATCGCCGGACTGTACTTTTGTTAAATGATACTGGTCGTGAAAAAATGTGGAAAGGTAACTGGCAAGTCCGACAAAGCCGCCGAAGGTCAAGCTGTAAAGAAAGCAGAACCAGCCGCTATCCGCCACTTTGAAGACTGCGGCGTAATCGGCCCAGGTCTTCACTCTGCGCTGCACAGGCGCGTCTTTCGCAAGCAGGAAAAACAGTACCCACACAATCAGCACCGGCACCATGGCAAAGCCGAACACGCTGCGCCAACCGTACAGTTGGGCCAAGCGCGGGGCCAACAGCGTGGCGATCAAGGTGCCGCTATTGCCCGCACCCGCGATTCCCATTGCCAGGCCCTGATGCTCCGGCGGATACCATGCGCTGGCCAGTGGCAGCGCGGCCGCGAAACTGGCACCGGCCAGGCCCAGCAGCAAGCCCAAGCCCAGAAACGCGTTGAAGCTGTTCGCGAATTGCCATGCCAGCACCAGCGGCACCAGTGTCAGACTCAAACCGATCAGCCCCGTTCTGCGTCCGCCATAGCGTTCGGTCATCCAACCCAGCACAGGGCGGAAGAATGAGCCGCCCAGCAGCGGCACCGCTGTCAGGAAGCCTTTCTGAGTCGCGGAAAGATGATAAGTCTCGGCCAGGAACGGCGCCAGCGGGCCCAGAATCACCCACACCATAAAGCTGACATCGAAGTAAAGAAAAGCGGCCAGAAGGGTGCTGGGATGGCCCGCTTTGCGAAAATCCCGTAGTGACATAGTTCTCCCCTTGAACGCCAAATTTGTAAAACGGAAAAGCGACGGGGAGGTGGATCACTGCAGCTTACGCGGCGCAGTAGATGTTAAGGTAACGTCAATCCCCAAAATTGTCCAACTCCAATTACTGATTCCCCTCATCGAATATTGCCACCCATGAAAGTTGCTACTTACAACGTCAACTCAATTCGCAAACGCCTGCCCCTGGTACTCGAATGGCTGCGGGTCCATAAGCCAGATGTGTTGTGCCTGCAGGAAACCAAGGTGATGGATTCCGAATTTCCGGCGGAGGCCTTCACCAGCGCCGGATACCACGCGGCCTTTCGCGGGATGAAAAGCTACAACGGAGTCGCGACGCTTACGCGCAATCCGCCGGAGCAGGTGATTCACGGCTTACATCGCGAAGCCGATAACGAAGACGTGAGGATTTTACAAACCGTGGTGGAAGGCGTGCGCATTGTGAACACATACATTCCGCAAGGCGGCACCATACTATCTGAAAAATACCAGTTCAAGCTGGCCTGGTTTGTGCGCCTGAAAGAGTATTTCGAAAAGAACCTGAACCCCGCGCAGCCCGCCATCTGGCTTGGCGATCTCAACGTCGCGCCCGAGCCGATCGATGTCTATCATCCGGACCGGCGCGTGAACGATGTGGATTTTCACATCGACGCGCGCAACGCCTACAAAGCCGTCCGCGATTGGGGCTTCATCGATGTCTTCCGCAAGCTGCATCCCGA
>JBBROT010000136.1:0-8520 GCA_038229155.1 Bryobacterales bacterium
AAAAAGAGCGGCTGAAGAAGATTGCCGATCGCAAAGCCGAAGCCCCCAAAAAAGCGGACGAGGCCAAGAAGGAAGAAGCAAAGAAAGACGATTCCACCAAAGCTCTTGTCGCCAAGAGCGAGCCGAAGAACGAAGGGCATCCCGCACCCGTGAAAGAAGACGATGCCGAACCGGCACCCGATTCCGATAAAGACATGCCGAAGGCCGACGACAAGCCCGCCATGGGCCAGGGCATGATGGCCGGCATGATGGGCAATGGCCACCGCGGCGCGAAGCCCGAAGAAGAAAAGAAGCCCATGCTGCCCGTCACCATCTTCGGGCGTTACGCAAAAATCCTACTCAGCTCCAACGAATTTACTTTCATCAATTAACACCAAAAGGTCTCTTATGATGCACCAGGCATTCTCAAGACGCGACGCACTCCGCCGTATGGGCGCTGGCTTCGGCATGATGGCCTTCGCTGGAATGGTGAGCGATTCCCTCAAGGCCGAAGATGGCAGCCCCCGTAAACTCGATTTCGAACCGAAAGCCAAACACATCATTTTTCTGTACATGAATGGCGGTCTGTCTCAAGTCGATTCCTTCGATCCGAAACCGGCGCTCGATAAGTATCACGGCAAGCCCATGCCCGGCGATCACATCGCCACAGAGCGCAAGACCGGCGCGCTCATGCGTTCGCCCTTCAAGTTCAAAAAGTACGGGCAGGTGGGCATGGAAGTCTCCGAGTTGTTCCCCCATGTGGGCGAATGCGCCGACGATATCTGCTTCATCCGCTCCATGTATACGGACATCCCGAATCACGAGCCGTCCATGCTCATGATGAACACCGGCTTCTCTCAGGCTGGACGCCCCTCGCTCGGAGCCTGGATGACGTACGGCCTCGGCACGCTCAACAAGAACCTGCCCGGCTACGTGGTCCTGTGTCCCGACGTGCCCACCACCGTCGGCCCGCCCTTGTGGGATTCGGCCTTTCTCCCGGCCATTCATCAAGGCACCTTCATCTCGAACAAGATCGTTGAAAAGCAGACCGACGACAAGCTCATCGACCCTAAGTTCGATCCAAAAAAACTGGTCAGCTTCATGAACAATGAGAAGTTCACGCTGACCGAACAGCGCCGTGAACTCGATCTGCTGGAGCGACTCGATAAGCTCCAGGGCGAACAGGCCAAAGATCCGCAGATGGAGGCGACCATCCAATCCATGGAAGTTGCCTATCGCATGCAGACCGAAGCGCCCGACGTGTTCGATATCCGCAAAGAGAAGCCTGAACTGCTGAAGATGTACGGCCAGGGTTCCACCGCGCGTGGCTGCCTGATGGCCGTGCGGCTGGTGGAACGCGGCGTCAGAATGGTGCAGGTCTATTACGCAAAGGGCGACCCGTGGGATGCGCACACCGATATCGAAGCGCACCGCAAGAATGCGAAGGATTCCGATCAGCCGTTTGCCGCGGTCATCAAGGATCTGAAAGCGCGCGGCTTACTCAAAGACACCATCGTAGTGTGCGGGAGCGAATTCGGCCGCACTCCCATGATGGAAGTGGGCGGCGGCAATGCCGAAGGGCGCGTGCAGAACGGGCGCGATCACAACCCGTTCGGCTTCACCATGTGGCTCGCGGGCGGCGGCATCAAAGGCGGGACTATATATGGCGAAACCGATGAGTTCGGCCTGCGCGCCCAGAAAAATCCCGTTCACGTCCACGACCTGCACGCCACCCTGCTTTACTTAATGGGGATCGATCACCTGAAGCTAACTGCGCGATACAGCGGCCGGGATTTCCGCCTCACCGACGTCGCCGGCAAGGTCGTCAAGGACATCCTCGCCTGATTCCAGCCGTCGCACGGTGGCTTCAATCTCTTCCGGCTGGTCGTGGTCCGGTACCGCGAAATCCATCGCGACATGCGCCGCGCCAGCCGCTTCCGACTTCGCCAGTAGCACCACACGCGTGCCCAGGAACACCGCTTCGTGCGTGTTGTGGGTCACGAACAGAATCGTGCATCCGCTCTTGTTCCAGATCCGCCGGATTAACCGCTGCATTTCGCGGCGCGTACCCGGGTCAAGCGCGCTGAACGCTTCGTCCATCAATAGAATTTTGGGGTTCGTGATCAATGCCTGAGCGATGGCGACGCGCTGCTGCATGCCGCCTGAAAGCTGATCGGGATATTTCTTCCCATCGGCTTCCGTCAGGCCCATGGAGAGCAAGTGTTCCACAGCCTTCGAGGCGAACTCGCGTCTCCTCCGCCAGTACTTCGGAGTCCATCGGTCGAACAAGCCGAACTCTGCCAACTCCAGACCGAAGGTCACGTTCTCCAGCACCGTCTTATCGGGGAACAAAGAATACTTCTGCGGTACGTACCCCACGTTCCTGTCAGGATGGCAATGTACTTCGCCGTCGATCGTCACGCGCCCCCGCGTGGGGCTCTCGGAGCCAAGTATCAGCCGCAGCAGCGTACTCTTGCCGCAGCCCGTCTGCCCCACCACTGAGATAAATTCGCCGGGGTGAATGTCCAGGCTAACGCCACCCAGTACATGCTTTGGCGCATGCCCGTGAACCGGATACGTAACATGTACATCTTCGACCCGAATCATTCCCGGAACCTCATTCCCGGAACCAGGGATGCATGCGCCGGTTCAGCACGCGCATCGCAAAATCCACCAGAAACAGCAGCAGCGCCACCCACAGCACGTACGGCAGAATGGTGCTCATCCCCATGTTGCGCCGCAGCAGCGCGATCCGGTAAGCAAGGCCATCCGTCGACGCGATCATTTCACCCGCAAACAGGAATAGCATCACCGCTTTCAGGTTCAGCCGGATGCTGTTCAAGATGCGCGGCATGATCTGCTTCAGCACAACGCGGTAAGCGATTGCAAAATCGCCGGCACCCAAAGTAAAGCCCTTCACGATCTGTTCCTGGTGCACGCTTCTGGATAGGTTGACCGTGTCCAAAATGATGGTGGGCGTCACGCCGATCACAATCAGCATCACCTTCGAAAGCTCATCGATGCCGAACGCGATGAACAGAATCGGAAGCACGGAAAGCGCAATGATCTTGTCGAAGAACAGAATGAACCGCAGGAAGAACGCGCCGAAAAACGGGAACATACCGACATGCAGCCCCAGCACCACGGCGGGAATCAGCAGCAGCATGGCCCACAGGAAACGCGTGCCGCTGGCAACGGTATCCTTCCACAACATGCTGTTCAGAAAGCGGTGCGGCAGCGATTCTTTCACGCCCTCCTCATCGGCTCCGAAGGCGGCTTCATAAAGTCCCTGGCCCATTTGAGCAACGGTCGGCACTACTCTGTCTTCCGGATTTTCCTTATGCCGCTGCTGCGCCACCCACATATAGGCGCAAACGCCGGCAAAAAACAAGAACCACGAAAGCACAAGCGAAGCCGTCCGGCTGGGCCGCGCATTGATGGCGAACAGATCCACTACAGCTTTCCCTGCGCCGCCATTTGCGTAAACGAAGTATCGAAGCGGAAGCGAACACGGTCCGGCTTGCCTTGTATCGAGCCGTCCGGATAAGCGATCGCCACCTGGTCGGCACTCTTCGCGTCACCCAGCAGATGATGCGAGAAGCAGAACTGGCGCACCAATTCCATCTTCTGTTTCAGTTCCGGATTCTGCATGAATGCAAGCGCGGTTTGCGGCGTGTAAAACAAGTTCGTCGTGCTGAGCTGCTCTTTGTAGGAAGGGAGCGTATCCTGCGTGTTAGCCGCAATCCCAGCCAGCACTTTGTCCTGCTTCATCTGGCTGGTCACTTCATACCAGGCACCGGTGATGGCCTTGGCGAATTTCTGCCCTTCCGGCCGTTTCAAAATTTCCGTACGCACCACCAGCAGATCCAGAATCTCGCCCGGAATCTGCGATGAATTGAAAATCGAAGTCACGCCTTTGGTCTTCAGAATTTGCGAGACCAACGGCTTCCAGGTCACCACCGCTTCCTGCGAAGGGTTCGCGATAAACGCCGTCGCGATATCCGAATCCGATGTGTTCACCAGCGGCACGCGCTTGATCTGGTCTTTCAATCCATTGATGGTCATCGCGCGTTCCAGCAGGTATTGCGAGACCGTCTTTTCCACCAGCATCACTTTCTTGCCCGGCAGTTTCGCCAGCGTGAGCCCGTTGCGCACCAGGATCGCGTCGTTCCCGTTCGAATAATCGCCCATGATAATGGCGGTGCTATCCACACCCGCGGCGGCCGGTAAATCCAGCGCCTCCATGTTCGTCATGGTGCAGGCGTCGATATTCTTTGCGACGAAAGCATCCAGCGAAGGCGCGTAATCGAACCGCTGCACCTTAATCTCAACCCCATACTTATCGGCCCATTTCTTGAGAATGCCCGATTTTTCCATGTAGGCATATGGGTTCCAACCGACGTAGATGGACCAGCCAACAGTGAACTTCGGCTTCTGCGCTTGCATCTGCGAAACAACGAGTAAGAAAAGTAGAGCGAGTCTAATCATGAGAAGGGGTCACAGGGGCGGCCGGTTTCGGCCAAATCGTAAAATCGCGAAACGCCATGCGGCGCGGTCGATCGCCCATGGCATGAAGAGCTTCGTTCAATTCCAGCAGCGTGCCGCGCGTGAGCGCCAGCGTGTGCTCTTCCGGTTGATAGACCGTGCCCACCGGATAATCTTTGTACGGCGTCGCGGCTTGCTCAATATGCGTGCCCAGCACATGCGCCACAACCTTGCCTTGTGTGAACTGCACCAGCCGTTCCGTGCTACGCACGAAGGCTGGAAAATCGCGCACGTAGAGCCGCCCCGGATACAGGCTGTCGCCCGTCAGCACAATGCCAGTCTGCCGGTCGTAAAACGCAAGGCTGAGCACATCGTGCCCTGGAATCGAAATTACATCCAGCACGCGCCCGCCCAGGTCGATGGAACCGGTATCGCCCGCTAAATTGTAAAACTGCGCCGTACCCGCGAAACTCAACGGCACCATAGTGGTATTCGGCAGCGCGGCCAGTTGCTCATCGCCCGCTACATGATCGCCATGCGAGTGCGAGTGCGCCACCACCAATGGCAACCATGCGCGACGGTTCCGCTTGCACCAGCTTGCCATCACAGCTGAGACCACACGCGCCGTCTCCGGCTTGCCCGCGCCTGTATCTTCCAGCAGAGCGCGGTCACGCCCGAAGATCAGATAGAGAAAGGGCTTCTCATAATTCGTGCAGCCGCTCTGCCGGATGATGTAAAAATCTTCGTTGTACTGGTGAACCTGCCAGTCTGGAACTTCCACGCAGTTCGGGCCACCCGTGATCCAGTGCCGTGGCAGCGTGCCGGCGCGAACCCCCGCGCCATCCGGTTCCGGAGCTTGGGCCAAACCTAAAATTGTGGAGAAGAAGACAACGCTCAGAAGCCTCATAACGGCGAAACAAAGGCGGGCGAGCGCGGCCAGCTTGAGTGCTTAAGTTTAGCAAAGTACACTGGCACATGCCCACCCGCCGCACATTCCTGCAGATTTCCACCATGGTGCCGGCTGCCGTAGCACCCGCTATTGCCGCCTTAAAAAATCGCAAGGCGGAAGCGAG
This sequence comes from Bryobacterales bacterium, assembly GCA_038229155.1. GTDB lineage: Bacteria > Acidobacteriota > Terriglobia > Bryobacterales > Bryobacteraceae > JALYXI01. Next base: position 5,538 of record JBBROT010000136.1, read on the forward strand.
TCCCATTACGCCCGAAGAACGCCTCGCACGCATCGAACGCGCGCAAAAGCTGATGACGGAGCAGAAAATCAACAGCATCTGCTTGGCGGGAGGCACCTCGCTCGATTACTTCTCCGGCGTCCGCTGGGGCAACAGCGAGCGCATGTTCATCATGGTGATCCCCATGCGCGGCGAGCCGTTTTACATCGCGCCCGGCTTCGAAGAAGATCGCTCACGTGAACAGATCGCCCTCGGCAATGGCGGCGCGCACGCCCAGGTATTCACGTGGCAGGAAGATGAAAGCCCTTACCAGCTCACCGCCGTCGCGCTGAAAGAACGCGGACTGCTGACAGGCAAGTTGGGCATCGAAGAGACCGTTAAGTTCGTCTTCGCGGACAGCATCGCGAAAGCCGCTCCCACGGCCACCGTCACCAGCGCGACACCCATCACAGCGGGCTGCCGCATGATCAAGAGCACGCATGAGATTGAATTGTTGCGCCTCGCTTCCGCCGTGACCCTGGCCGCTTACGAAGCCGCATGGAAGAGCCTGAAAGAAGGTATGACCCAGCAGGATTTCGGCGCGCTGGTAGCCGCCGGCCATGCGCAGCAGGGCTTCGAGGGCTATGCGGGCGTTCAGGTGGGCGCATACTCCGCACTGCCGCACGGCTCCATTCAGAAGCAGGTGGTTCGCGAAGGCACCATCCTCCTCATCGATGGCGGCTGCCGCGTGGAAGGCTATGAATCCGATATCAGCCGCACCTTTGTTCTCGGCAAGCCCACTGAAAAAATGAAGCAGGTCTTCGACATCGTGTACCGCGCGCAAAGCGCCGCACTGAAGCAGGCCAAGCCCGGAGTGCCCGCAGGCTCCGTGGACGCTGCCGCGCGCAAAGTGATTGTCGATGCGGGCTATGGCCCCGGCTACAAATACTTCACGCACCGCGTGGGCCACGGCTTGGGCATGGATGGCCACGAATGGCCCTATTTGGTGAAGGACAATCCGTTGCCGCTCGAACCTCACATGGTCTTCAGCGATGAGCCCGGCGTTTACATTCCCAGCGAATTCGGTGTGCGCCTGGAAGACGATATGCACATCACGGAAAACGGCGCCGAACTGCTCACGCCGCAGAGCCATTCCATCGAGCAGCCGTTCGCTTAAGCGGGCGTAACCACCAGGCCCGAAGGCAGCGCTTCACCGAACACTCGCTCCCGCGAACGCTCGGAACCGTCATCATCGAGCAGGTCCGCGGCTCCGGCCTTTTCGAGGTACGCTCGAACCTTAGCCAACAGCGCCGGCGATACATCGCGCGTGGGGTCGCCCGTATACCTCGCCAGTTGCGCTAATGCATCGGCGGCGCGATCCACCGTAAGCAGCGTCTCCGCCCAGCGGCCCGCGGTCGAAGGCGGCAGCACCTGGTTCACCGGACCGTAGAACAAAGAGCGTGCCCCCAGGCGTCCCACGCACCACAGTTCGCTTGCGCCGAAGTACCGGGCCTTTAAGATCGCGTCGCCTAAATCCGTGCGAGTCGAAACAGGCAGCAGTTCCAGGCTACACGCCGTGCGCCACATTTCACGCAACAAGCTGCTGTTCGTGCGCGGCGCTTTCCTGCCCCCGCGCGGCAGCAGAATCGGCGAGACCCGCTGGAACAGATCCACCTGTTGATTCCGGTTCAAGCCTCCTGCAATTCGCCCCGCAAAAATCCACCAGTCGATCTCGCATTGCACCTGGTTCGGGTACTGCAACCCGCCCGCATAGACGCGGCGCGCCTGTTCCACGCGATAGTCGTCGCCGGGAAAGCCAAAGCCGGGGCGCAAGCAAAATCCGCACAGGTTCAACCAGCGCGCCTCGAACGCGGAACTCTTTTTGCGGCCCTCAGCATTCTCCAGAAACACATCGGCTAAGCTCCGGTTCACGGACGCGGGCCACGAATTGCGGCCTAACCCGAGCGTCTGTTCTAGCTTGCCAGGCAACTCTTCGGGCGCAATTCCCGAAGGAGAGAAAACCTGCGCCACCAAAGCACGCGCAGCCGTCAATTGCTCTTCGCTCACCACCGCCGAAGGCCGCGCAGCCTGCGCGACAGCAGCCTTGCGCAACTGAAATTCCAGCCGCCACCGGTTCTCACTCACTTTCGAATCGCACCACGTTTCAAGCGTGCCCACTTCCGTCAGATACGCGCCCAGCTTCACCGGAATCAACTTTTCCCCCGGCTTGCCATAGCGGATCACCGCCTCCAGCGGAGCATGATGATGCACCTCGGCTGAGTTCAGCATCACCGCCTCACCGGCCTGATCGTCCGCACGCGTAAGCGAGCTATACAACCGGAACGACACCGGCCGATTCGTCAGCAGCCGCAGATCGCCGCGATCCACCTCCAGCCGCGACCCCTCTTCGGTCCCCCTCGGCACCAGACACACAGCCGGAACATCGTCTGCCGCCGCATCGCCGATTCCGATGTAGTAAGACCGTGGCAAGCCGCCGCGCACCAGCACGCCCGAGCCCGTCGAGCGCACGTACGAATAGTAAGCCGCACCCGTCGCCACCGCCAGATCAAGATCGCGATGATCGAAGATGTCCGGCCGCTTGCCATACCAGTGCTCCAAAATGTCGGCAACGCGAGTGCGGCAAATTTCGGGAAGAAAAAAGCCGCCGTTAAACAGAATCGCGTCCGGCACCTGCCCCGCCTGCTCCAGAAACGCATTCAAGTGCTTGCTGATGGCCGGGTCCGTTTCGTAAGGCAGCCCAAGCTCCCGAAACAAGCTGCGCTTCTCTTCCTTCGGCATCTCGCCCTTCGCCGAAAGCGGAAGAAAGCCTTCGAGCGTCAGCTCTAACGCTTCCTCGCGCGTGATCTCCGTCTTGAGTGAACCGCCGATCAGCGATGACCCGCTACCTAGCACCGTAATCTCAACACTCTTGCGCGTCTCATCCGCGAGCAGCGCTTCTTTCGCCGCCGAACACTGCCGGCGCAAACCGCTGCGCTGCCGGATACTCAACTGCGCCCCCAGCTTC
>JBBROT010000137.1:0-8516 GCA_038229155.1 Bryobacterales bacterium
CGCTCAATTACCCCGGCACCATCAAAGCGTTCCACCTCCATTTTGAACAGACCGATTGTTGGACTCCCGTCATGGGTACCATGCAAGTGGTCCTGCTTGACCTTCGCGAAGACTCCCCCACCTGGGGCCGGCGCAACACCATATATGTCGGAGCGCTTCGCCCCTGGCAAATCCTGATCCCGCCCCGCATCGCTCACGGTTACAAAGTGATCGGAATGGAGCCTTCCATGCTCGTCTATATGACCGACCGGTTCTACAATCCGGCCGACGAAGGCCGCCTCGCCTACAACCACCCCGGCCTGAATTACGATTGGGACACCCAACACAAATAACCTGGCATCTATGAAACTCCTCGTCACCGGCGGTGCCGGCTTTATAGGCAGCGCATTTGTCCGCCTGGCAATCGCGGAACGCATCTCCGTCGTCAATCTGGACAAGCTGACTTACGCCGGCAACCCAGAAAATCTCGCCTCCATCGCCGCCTCCCCACTTTACGAATTTGCCAAAGGCGATATCTGCGATGGTCCTCTCATCAAGCGCCTACTCGAACGCTACCTGCCCGATGGCATCGTCCACTTCGCCGCCGAATCCCACGTTGTCCGCTCGATCCTCTCCCCCACCGATTTCTTCGAGACCAACCTCCGTGGCACCTTCACGCTCCTCGAAGCCGCCCGCGCCCACAAAATCCCGCGCTTCGTCCACGTTTCAACCGACGAAGTCTACGGCTCCCTCGACGCGCCCCTCGAAGCCGATGAGCAGTTCCCGCTTGTCACCAACAGCCCCTATAGCGCCTCCAAAGCCGGCAGCGACCTTCTCGCCCGCTCTTACTTCAAGACCTACAACCTCCCCGTCATGATCACCCGGGCCTCAAACAATTACGGCCCCTATCACTTCCCCGAAAAGTTGATCCCGCTCATGATCATGAATGCCCTTGAAGACCGCGCGCTCCCCGTCTATGGCGATGGCCAGCAGATTCGCGATTGGCTCTATGTGGAAGATCACGTCCAGGGCATACTCTCCGTTTTCCGCCACGGCAGGGAAGGCGAAATCTACAACATCGGCGGCAATCGCTCCCTCCCCAATCTCGATGTGGTACGCAAAATTCTCTCGCTCACCGGCAAGCCCGAATCGCTCATCCAATACGTAGCCGATCGTCCCGGGCACGACCGCCGCTACGCCCTCAACAGCAACAAACTCACCCGCGCCACCGGCTGGGAACCGCGCATGAATTTTGAGGAAGGCCTCGCCAAAACCGTTGCCTGGTACCGCGCCAACAGCTCCTGGGTGGATAACGTCCGCTCCGGCGCGTATCGCGATTACTACGCGCGGAATTACGCGAACCGGTAAACCCATGCGCGTCGCGCTGGATGCCGAACCCCTCACCCTCACATCCGGCGGCTTGAAACGGTACGTCGAAGAACTGACCGCCGCCCTTCGCGTCGCCCATCCCGAAGACGAGTACCTCTTTCTTCCCCCGCCCCGCACGTTTCTCCGCCGCCGGTGGTGGCTCTACGGTGCCGAACGCGCCTCCGCCACGGCGCAAGTCGATGTCTTCCACGGCACCAACTTCGCCATCCCCTTCTTCTCCCAGCGCCCCTGCGTCCTCACCCTGCACGATCTGTCACCCTGGCACAATCCGCAGTGGCATCGCGGCAAAGCAGCCGCCCGAATCCGCCGCCGCACTCCCTACCTGCTGCCCCGCGCCTCGCACATCGTCACTCCCAGCGAAGCCGTCCGCCGCGAGGCCATCGCGCATTTCCGCATCGCGCCCGAACGCATTACCGCCATACCCCTCGCGGCCTCCCCTCATTTCCGCCCCACCCCTCGCGAGTCCGCTCCCTACCTGCTCTTCGTCGGCACACTCGAACCGCGCAAAGGCATCGCTACTTTGCTTGACGCCTGGCGCTCCGGCGGCCGCAAAATTCCACTCCACATCGCCGGCCGCACCCGCGAAGATTTCCCCCCTCTCACGCCCGAACCGAACCTCCACCTCCTCGGCGAAGTTCCCGATTCCCACCTGCCCGCCCTCTACACCAACGCCACCGCCGTCATCTATCCTTCCGAGTACGAAGGCTTTGGCCTCCCCGTCCTCGAAGCCATGCAGTGCGCCGCCAACGTCATCACCTCCTGCGACCCCGCGCTGCTCGAACTCACCGGCGATGCCGCTCAACACTTCTCGACGCCCGCGGAACTCGCCCAACTCTGCCAAGCTCCCGCGAATCGCCCCGAATTGCGCGACGCGGCCCAAACAAGATCCGCCAATTACTCCTGGCAAAAAACAGCCAGCCTCACGCGCGAAATATACGCGAGCCTCCTCCGCAACCGGTCTAAAGCCCAATGAGCAAAACGCGCGCCCTCATGCTCTCCCCCGAGCTTCCCTATCCCCTCCAAGGCGGCGGCGCCCTCCGCACGGCTTCGCTCCTCAATTACCTCTCGCAGCACCACACCGTCGATCTCATCCTCTTCCGGCACCTCGATTCCCAACACCCCGCCGAAAGCCTCCCGCCTCACTTAGCCGACCGCGTCCTCATCCTCGAACTCCCCCGCCACAGCCGTGGCAGATTGCGCCGCGCCGTAAGAAACACCAGCCGTCTGGTCCGCGGCGTCCCCCCGCTGCTCGACCGTTTCCAGGGCTTCGCCGCCCCCATCGCGGCATTCCTCTCGAATCACCGTTACCGCGTCGCCGTCATCGAGCATTTCTGGTGCGCACCCTACCAGCGAACGCTCCGCCCGTATGCCGATGCAATCGTGCTTGACCTGCACAACATAGAAAGCAAGCTTCACAGCACCGAAGCCGAATCCTCTACAACGCTCCCCGAGCGCCTGGCCCACCACCATTTCTCACAGCTCTACCGGACACTCGAAGCTTGCTGGATTCCCCGGTTCGACGAAGTTCTGACCGCCTCTTCGCTCGATTGCTCGCGCATTCACAAGCTGTCGAAGTCCACAACCGTGTTCCCCAACTCCGTCCCCTGGCGCGTGCTCCCCGACGTGCCCGAAGAAGAAGTAATCGCCTTCTCCGGCAACTTCGATTACCACCCCAACCAGACCGCCGTAGCTTGGTTCGCTCGACACGCATGGCCCCAGCTATCCGCCGCGCACCCAAACTTAAGATGGCGATTAATCGGCATGAATCCAGAAAGCATCCACCGCCTGGTAGCCCACCTGTCACACATCGAACTCACCGGCCCCGTCCCCGACGCGGTCCAGGAACTAGCGCGAGCCAAAGTGGTGGTGGTCCCCCTACTCTCCGGCAGCGGCACACGCCTGAAAATCGTAGAAGCCTGGGCAGCCGGCCGAGCACTCATCTCGACCCCGCTAGGAGCCGAAGGCTTCCCCCCCGACAGCCTGCTAGTTGCCCCGCTAGACCGCTTCACCGAAGCCGTCGAAAAGGTCCTGACCGACCCCACGCTCCGCGCCCACTTAGCCGCCAAAGGCCGCACCAGCTACGAACAATCCCTCACCTGGGACGCCGCCTGGAAGACACTATCAGGCTCCCGTGTCAAACCGCCCTCGAAGTAGTTCAGCACCGATATGCCTCCACGATTCTTCATCCACGGCAGCCCAATCCAGCGCAACTTCCAGTTCAAGATCCCGATCACGAATGGTCGCAACTTTCAACCTCTTCCGCATCTCTTCATTGCTCGGTATTTCCGACACGGGTTCTGACATGTCTATATTCTTCCTCGGAATACTTCGGACCCATCAATCGGTGCCAACTATCTTCCAGCCAAACACGCCGTCGACTTCAAGCTGGGCTGTCTTCTCAAGGTATCCCTGTATGTCCTGAAATGCCGCCTCGACAAACCCATCATTGGGCCTCGCGCCACCTGGTTTTCACGATTTCGTTTCAACGGGGCAGAATTGCTACCGGTCCGCTGAGCAAGTTTAGGGCAGCAAAAAGAACTAGATCTCAGAGTTTTTGCTTACCCACGTATTCAACTGACGGATGATGTCCAGACAAATTGGGCTGTTGAAGCATGACCGAACTCTCCACACATCATTAGGAAAACGCCGAATAGCTTTTAGAATCCGCGGTGCCCATCGTGGCATTTTCGCACACGGGAATCGCCTATGAAATCAGATAAAGCCCGAAGTCCATGGATTCCATCCATATCGAAGGTCGGTCTGGACAAAATTCGTCCTTTAGATGGCCTCTTCGGATTCAATCGATAAGCATTCCTCCCACTAAGTTGCAAGGTAAAGTTACGGCGACACGTCTGTCACCGCAGCTTCAAGTATCGCTACCGTCGTCTTCGTAGGATCACCTTGACGGTAGAAGTTGAGCGGTCCATTTCTGAAAACGTAAGACGCAGTCGGTGGAACAGCGTCGATCAAAGCTTCTACGACCGCAGGGCGATCACTGATTATGTCACCTAACGCAGCTATGTTGAAAACAAAGAAATAAAGATTTCTGTTGAGGGCGGGAAATGGAGAATCGGTCAGGGGAATCAGCGTACCTGCATGCTCCATTGAAGGTTCAAGACGAACACTCATCTTGCCAAGAACCGGGTCTTCACCTTCTAAATGGGTGTCTCTCCACACCAAGGCGCGCGGCCCATTGTGCGGACCAATTATGACGGAATTACCAGTTCCTGTTAGCACTGTACTGAAATGTTGATTCAAAGCTGGCACAAAGAAACGCGATTGACAAGTGTGCTGGTTTCCCGCACACAGTACCGGTTCAATCGAGCTGTTCGCGAACTCAGGTATTAATAAACTTCTAATTTCTGGAGTAAGTCCCTCGATGGCATCGAGCCTCTGCCGCATCGCCGCGAGAACATCGAGTGAACGCACCTTAATGTCAATCATGTGAGTTTCGGTTTGCCCTTACAAACCTGTATCTGACCTTCCTGGTTTTCGTTATTTTACATCGAGGTGCTGAAAAGTGGCACGCTAATCTTTCGTCCAGGCAAATTTTGTGTTCCAATCGCACGCGGTCAGAGGTTGGGGTACTTGGTGTGTCAGGCGCTCTGCTATTTTTGATATCGCCATTCACCCACAATTCCCCCGCATCAGTCCCGAATCGCACCATCCCCATCCCCTTCCCACCACACTTCCCACTGATTCATAACGGTTTACCTCTCTTTCCGAAATCCCCAGTTGTATAGTGAATGAATAAGATGCGATATGCCGTCGACGCACATGCAATCGGAAGAAATCTCACCGGCAATGAGGTTTACATCCGTAGCCTGCTCAACGCCTTCGCCCAAGCCGACCCCGAAACCGACATCCTCGCCTATGTCAGCGGCACCAAAGCCGCCCAGTCGGTCCCGCGCCGTTTCGCCACCCGCCAAATCGCCCGCAATCCCTTCATCCGCCTCGGTTTCGACCTCCCCCGCAAGCTCCGCGAAGACCGCCCCGTGCTGCTCCATGTCCAATACACCGCCCCCCTGCGCTGCCCCGTCCCCACCGTCGTCACCGTCCATGACGTCAGCTTTCTCGAACATCCCGAATACTTCACCTGGTGGCGCGCCACCCAGCTCCGCATCACCGTCGCTCGTTCCGTCCGCCAGGCCGCCCGCGTCATCACCATTTCCGATTTCGCCCGCCGCACAGTTGTCGAAGCTTACGGCGTCTCCCCCGATCGCATCCAGGTCATCCCCGCCGCGGCCAATCCCTTTTTCCGAATCTCCAACCGTGCCCGCGCCGTCCGCCGCGTCGAAGAGTTCACCGGCCTTCGCGAACCCTTCGTACTCACCGTCGGCGACCTCCAGCCCCGCAAAAATCACATTCGCCTCATCGCCGCTTTCGCCCGATTCATTGCGCAAAATCCCGGCTCCCGCCATCACCTGGTCATCGCCGGCAAGAACACCTGGTTCAGCGATCGCATCGCGGAGGCCGTCCGCCATTCCGGAATTGCACACCGCATTCACCTGATTGGCTTCGTTTCGGACGAAAACCTCCTCGAACTCTACAACGCCTGCGATTGCTTCGCTTTCCCCTCTCTTTATGAAGGCTTCGGCCTCCCCATCCTCGAAGCCATGGCCTGCGGGCGCGCCGTCATCTGCTCCAATCGCGCCTCCATCCCCGAAGTCGCCGGCGAAGCGGGCCTCCCCTTCGATCCCTCTGACGAACTCGCCATCGCCCACACGCTAGAATCCGTGCTCCTGAATCCCGATCGCCGCGCCAGAATGGAGCGTCTCGGCCTCCACCGGGCCGCCCAATTCACCTGGCGCAAGGCCGCCGAAGAGACTCTGGAACTTTACCGGCAAGTCGCCGGCCAGCCCGTGCGAGCCCATGTCACGGCTTAACGCCTCTCCCTCTCCCGGCCGCGCGCGAATTCTCAAATTTGGCTTCGTTCCCGCAATTTTTCTTCTCGCCCCCCTCCTCCCCGCCGAAACTCTCCGCTACAACCTCAAATGGCCCAGCGGACTCACCCTCGGCGAAGCCAGTTTCACCAGCGAACTCACCGCCCGCGGCGACCGCTACACCCTCGATCTTGACGCCTCCCTCCCCGCCTACGCCCTTGTGGACCGCTATACTTCCGGCACAAGTGCACAATCCTGCACAATCCAGTTCACGCGCGAAACGCGTCACGGCTCGAAAAATACTCGCGAACAAACCTCCGTCGCCCCAGACGGCACCATAACCCGCGAAACCATTGGCGGCGGCAAAACTGATATCCCCGCCATGCCGTGCCCGCGCGATCCCCTGGCACTCCTCACCGCGCTGCGCAAAAACTTTGCACAACCTGCACAATCCGTGCTCTTCGGCCCCGGCTACCCCGTTCGTTTCGAAGCGGCCATGTCCGCCACCATCACCCTGAACGACAAGCCCACGCCCGCCGACAAGGTCATCTGCATCATCACCCTGCCCAAGACGGGCGATTACCGCCTGGAACTCTATTTCCTCAAGGACCAAACCCGCACGCCCGCCCTGATTCGCGCCCCCTTCGCCCTCGGGATCTTTTCGATGGAGCTCGTTCGCTGAAGCTCGCGTTTTTCTCGCCCATGCCGCCTAACCCAAGCGGCATTGCCGATTACTCCGAAGCCTTGGTGCAGGAGCTCAAAAAGCTTCACGAAGTGGCCGTCTTCTCCGCGCCCGGCCCCTTCCAGCCCGAAGGTTTCGACGCCATCCTTTACCATCTCGGCAACAACCCGCATCACGATTTCGTCTACCGCACCGCGCTCCAGCACCCCGGCTTCGTCGTCCTGCACGAATCGAATCTCCACCACCTGGTCACCCACCTCACCATCACAGCGGGCGATTGGGATGCTTACGTCGCCGAAGCCGAATACAACGGCGGCGAGCCAGCCCGCCTGCGCGCCGAAGAAGCCCGCACCCTCACCATAGGGCCGGATTACGAGGGCGTCGCTATGACGCGCCGGCTGCTCGCAACCGCCAAAGGCGTCATCGTCCACAGCCGGTTCATGGAACGTGAAATTCGTTCCGCGAACTATACCGGCCCGCTCGCCGTCATCCCGCACGGTGCCTGGGTCGAACCCGTCGATGGCGCTCCCTACCGCGCGAAACTCGGCATCGCCCCCGAAACGCCCCTCTTCGGAGCGTTCGGCTACCTCAAGCCCTATAAGCGCATCGCCGAAGCCCTCCGCGCCTTCCGCAAGCTGGTCAAGAGTGTTCCCGAAGCCAAATTCATCCTGGTCGGCGAGCCTCATCCCGAATTCCCCGTCGAGCGTCTCATCGCGAATCTGCGCCTCGAACGCAGCGTCCGCGTCATCGGCTTCGCGCCTCTTCAAGATTTCGCCGGCTACATGGCCGCCTGCGATGTTGTGCTCAACCTTCGCTATCCCACGGTCGGCGAAAGCTCCGGCAGCCTGCTCCGCGCCCTCGGTTCCGGCCGCGCCGTTCTGGTTTCCGATATCGGCAGCTTCTCCGAATTTCCAGACGATGTCTGCCTTAAGGTCCCCGTCGGCACCGGCGAAGAAGATGTGCTGTTCGGCTACATGAAACTCCTCGCCACCCGCCCCGATCTTGCCGCTGCCATGGGCGAGCGCGCCCGTGAATGGGTGGCTCGCGAATGCAACTGGCCCCATGTCGCCCAGATCTATTCGAAGTTCATCGCGCCGCCCGCCGTCTCCGTCGATTACATCCTGAGCTGGGTGCCGGACGCGAGCGCTCGCGGCTATATCGAAACCCACAAGACACGCCTGGTCAAGACGCTCGATGTCATCCCGCCCGGCACCGCCGAACAGTCCATCCTTGAAATGGGTTCGTATATGCAAATCACGCCCGCGCTCCACACCAAACTCGGGTATGGCCAAGTGCGCGGCTGCTACTACGGCAAGCTCGGCCGCATCGATCATAAAGATGTCACCTCCGAAACCGGTGAGCGCTTCCTCTGCGAGATCGATCACTTCGATGCCGAGCGCGACCCGTTTCCCTACCCCGACAACCATTTTGAACTGGTGCTGGTATGTGAGCTGATCGAGCACCTTTGGCGCGACCCCATGTTCATGCTGCTGGAGATCCGGCGGGTACTCCAGGAAGGCGGCCGCATGTTGATTTCGACGCCGAACCTGGCCTCGATCGCAAGTGTCGCGTCGCTGCTGGAG
>JBBROT010000138.1:0-8462 GCA_038229155.1 Bryobacterales bacterium
CACCGGTATTCCCACCTTCGCCCGCGTCCGCGAACACAATGTGTATCCCGGAATCGACCTTGTGTATTACGGCTCCGGCAATCGTCTGGAATACGATTTTGTAGTCTCTCCGCACGCCGATGCCGGCCACATCCAGATGCGCTATTCAGGTGCTGAAAGCGCGCTGCTCGACGATGCAGGCGATCTGATCCTTCACACCGCGCATGGCGACGTCACGCAGCACAAGCCAGTGATCTATCAAACCACCGCATCCGGCCGCGAACTTGTAGAGGGTGCGTTTACGCTAGCCAAAGACGGCGAAATTTCATTCCGCATCGGCCAGTACGATCATTCGCGCGAACTCACCATCGACCCCACCATCTCCTTTGCGAGTTACCTGGGCGGCGGCGGTTCCGACCAGGGAAACGGGATCGCCGTCGACACTAATGGCAATAGCTATCTGGTGGGCAGCACCACCTCCGGCAGTTCCGATAGCGATTTTCTCTTGCGAAAATATTCCCCAACCGGTACCCAAATCTATCTTGCGGATTTCGGCGGCGGCAGCGATGATTTCGGCAACGCCATCCGCGTCGATTCCACCGGCAGCGTCTATGTCGGGGGCCGCACTTCGTCCGATGACTTCCCCACCGTAAACGCCTTCCAATCCAAACGCGCCGGTGGTGCCGATGCCTTCCTGCTGCGTGTGAATCCCGCCGGCAATACACTGGTTTTTTCAACCTATATCGGCAGCAACTCGGACGATTTTATCTCCGCCATCGCCATTGATGGCCAAGGCTTCGTCTACGCCACCGGCACCACGGGAGGCAGCTTTCCTTCCAGCCTCGGCTCTTTCCAAGCGTCCAATAAAGGCGGTCTCGACGCGTTCGTGATCAAGTTCGATAATCAGGGCAATGGCGTATACTCCACGTTGCTCGGCGGCGGTTCCGATGATGAAGGCCGCGGCATTGCGGTCGATCCGAACGGCATCGCCTATGTCACCGGCACTACGCTTTCCGACAGCTTTCCGCAGCTCAATACCATTTATCAGAACTCGCGCCATGGCGGTGTGGACGCCTTCCTCACCTCCGTCAATGCGAACGGCACGAACCTGAACTATTCCACCTTCCTGGGCGGCGGTCTAAGCGATTTCGGATATGCCGTTGCGCTCGATTCGTCGAACGCGGTGTATGTCGCGGGCAAGACCGCATCGACAGACTTCCCCACCACGGGAACGTCGTACCAGAAGAACTACGCCGGTGGCGATAACGATATTTTCGTCGCCAAGTTCCAGCCCGGCAAAGCCGATGTCGTCTACGTCACTTACATCGGCTCAGGCGGCAGTGACGAAGCGTTTGCCCTGGCCGTCGATTCCACAGGAGCCGCCTACATCACAGGCGATACCGATTCAGACCGTTACCCCGTCACCAGCGACGCCACACAATCCCGCCGCAACGGGAATAGGGAAGCCGTCTTCACCAAGCTGAACCCGCAAGGCAACGCGCTGATTTTCTCCACCTTCCTGGGCGGAGCGAACAACGATATCGGGTATGGCGTGGCGCTCGATCCGGCTGGCAACGCGTACCTGACCGGCATCACCTCTTCCACCGATTTCCCCGTCACTCAGGGCGCGTTCCAAACGCAAAGCGGCGGGGGCGGCAACGCGGACGCGTTCTTCATCAAGTATCAGTTCGCCACCACCACGGGCGCGCCCACAGTCACCAGCGCGGGCATTGTGAACGGAGCGAACTTTGCCGCCGGCCCTGTCGCACCCGGCTCCGTGATCTCCATCTTCGGCACGAACTTCATCGCATCGGCCGCGGGTGCCACGAACGTTCCGCTGCCCACGAATCTGGGTGGCGTCTCCGCGCTGATCAACGGAACCCCCGCGCCCCTCTTCTACGTCGGCCCGGGGCAGATCAACGCCCAGGTTCCCTACGCGGTCGGCCCTGGGCCGGCAACGCTGCAGGTGAACGCGCCGAACGGTACCAGTTCAACGGTTCAGTTCCAGGTGGCGCAGGCCGCTCCTTACCTAAACGCAATCAATGGCCGCGCCATTGCCGTCGATGTGAACAACAACCTGATTACGCCTCAGAACCCCGCGCGCGTGGGCAGCACCGTTGTCGTCTACTTTACCGGCGTGGGACCCGTGAACGCGAACGTCACGACGGGTGCCGGATCGCCCGTCGGCACTTCCACGCTACAGAATTTCGCAACCATCGGCGGCGCGACGGCGGCGCTGACCTATCTCGGTCTTACGCCTCAATCCGTGGGGCTCGCGCAAGCCAACATCCGCGTCCCCAACGTGAGCACCGGAGATTATCCGGTGCTGCTCAATATCGGCGGCGTGAACAGCAACACTGCGTTGATCGCGGTCGCGCAGTAGCGGTTGACGGTCGTCTTCGAATCCGGCTTGGCGGGTTCACATCTGGCATGGTCGCAGGTGGCTCGCCTGCTGGAGCTCGAATTCCGGGTGGTGATTCATCGCCGGTCTCCCCATGGCAGCGCCGCGTTGCCGGAACTTGCCAGCCAACTTCATCGGTCGTTAACCCGCTCGCACATCGAGCCGCCTTATTTGCTGGTAGGTCACTCCTTCGGCGCGCTGGTCATTCGTCAGTTCGCGGCGCTGTATCCCGCCGAAACTGCCGGCTTGCTATTTGTGGACGGCCTGCCGCCCGAGACCCGCCTGGCTCCCTCGACATTGTTACAGGGCCACCTCGCCGCCCGCACAGCTCAACTGGTCGCGGCGGCCCACCTGCTTGGCCCGCTGTTCCCGCACTTGGCGCGTGGCTTCCGCACGGTCCAATGGGCGTTGTATGAACTTACGAAATTACCGGCGGAGCACCGCCCTCGTATCTTCGCGGAATGGTTAACGCCGGGATTTTACTCGACTCTGGCTCGCACCCTGACCGCGCTGCCCGTCAACCTCCGCATCGCCCGTCAACTGCCACTTCGCGCGCCCTCGCTCTCCCTTTGGTCCGACTATCAAGATCTCTCAGGCACACATGTCGAAGGTGCCGGGCATTGGATACAAATCGACCGTCCGGAAGCCGTGGCCGCGGCCGTCCGCAACCTCCATGACATAATCGAGAGGAAGGGCGTTTAGCTCAGCCGGTTAGAGCGTCTGCCTTACAAGCAGAAGGTCCACGGTTCGATCCCGTGAACGCCCACCACCTTCCCCCTTAACTCCACACCACCACGAACCAGGCTGATTCATGAGGCTGTCCGGCGCGGCGTGAAGCGGATTGTGGTGAGATGCGCGAGGCGGCGGAGGCTGGCGGGTACTCGATACCGCCTTCGCCTATGGATCGGGCTTGAGCGAAACGCGCGTGGGCATGGTGATGGCCAGCCGCAAAGAAGTGTTTCTCGCCGCGAAGATGCGGGAAAGGAATGGCGATAAGGTGCGCACCATCATCGATGCCAGCCTGACAAGCGCGCCCGTTCACTGGATCTTGCGATCCTCAATCAGCACCTGTTTGAGTTGAGCGACGGTGGCCGCCGCTTCCTCATCGCGCCCAAGCCGCCGGAGAATAAGAGCCATGTGGCTCAGGGCGGTGCGGTCTTTGCGGTCTTGCTTGTTCGCAACCTGAAACTCAGCCAGAGCTTGTTCGTTGCGCCCCGCTTGTTCGTACAATTTTCCCAGCAGCGTGTGGGCACGTGTATACTCCGGCTTCGCGGCGATCGATAGCAGCAAAGCCTTGCGCGCCTCGTCGAACCGTGACGCACCGCCGTCGCCTTGCTCACTCATCAGGGCTTGCGCGAGCAAGAAGTTCAGCATGAAGTCATGAGGAGCAGCTCGCAGACGGCGGCGAATCATAGGTATCGCCAGTTCCGGCTGCTTCGTCTCCGTATAGAGCACTCCCAAACCGGCTGCGCCATACTCATGCGCGGCATCGAGGCCGGTGGCCGTGTTGAACTCCGCCGCCGCAGCCGTGGCATTGCCCAGTTCCGCCTGCAGGACACCGTTCAAAGAGTGCAGCCGGGCGGAGAGCGGTAACTTGCTAAGTCCCAACGCGACCACTTGCATAGCGGGGTCTGTCGCACTCTGCCGGATGTAAAGCGCGGCAAGATCCACATAGTTTCGCTCATCGTTAGGCGCAATCTGTACCGCGGCGCGAAGATGCCCAATCGCCAACCGCGGCAAGTCCAACGCCGCTTCGGCGGACGCCATCAGGTTGAGCACATCCGCCTCGGGAACAGCAAGCGCGGCAAGAGGCTGTAGCGTCTCCCTCGCGTCCGCGGGCCGCTGCGCTATGAACTGCGCGTTAGCTAAATTGAAGCGCGCTTTTCTCTCGTGTGGATTTCGCGCCAAGATACTTTGGAACACGTCCACTGCCTCCGGCGCGCGCTGAACCTTCAGCAGACAAGCGCCATAAAGCGGGTAAGCCTGACTATTACTCGAGATTTCAGTTAAGCCCTTTTCAAAATGCCGGATAGCCAACTCGCAATCCCCGGCCTCGAAGGCAAGCACACCGGCCATTGCATGCGCTACGGTGTCTTCCGGCAGGACTTGCAGCAAACGAGTCAGAAACCGGTTCGTGCTTGAATCGCGAGACCGGTACCCAATCTCAATTGCGCCCCGAAGCGCCGGGATAAAATCCGGCGAAACCTTCAACGCGCTTTCGAATGAAGCGATGCTCTCTCGATCGTGATACAGCCCTCCGAGCGCAATTCCCCGGGCCGTCAAAAGCTTTACATCGCCCGGGTTTCGGGCCAGCAAAACATCGGCGAAAGCCAAAGCATCCTGATACCGCTTGCTTTGCAAAGCTTCGGGAAGGGAATCGGCCCAACAGAGGCCGGCCGCCGCAATCAGAACGATGGCTCTAGTATTGAATCCTGACACCGAAGGCCCAGGCCCAGTATAGGCGGGGGCGGGAAAGGCTGAAGCAGTAAACAGGCCCTTGATATAGTCGCCCCTCGATACCTTACGCCAGAATCGCTTCGATGGGCCCCAGGCCTTCTTCCACCAAGTGGAACGGACGCCCGTTGAGAACAAAATCCATCTTCTTGTAATCCAAACCCATCTGCCGAAGGATAGTGGATTGCAGGTCGCTGATATAGTGCGGCTTCTCCACGGCGCGATAGCCCACTTCATCTGTCGCGCCTTCAATCACTCCGCCTTTCACGCCACCGCCGGAGAGCAGCGACGTGAAGCCCATGGCATTGTGATCGCGGCCCGTGGTGTTCTGCGACCATGGCGTGCGGCCGAACTCGCTGGTGAATACCACCAGAGTGCTGTCCAGCATGCCGCGCTGTTTCAAATCGCGAATCAGCCCGGACACCGGCTTATCCACGGCGCGGCAGAGCGGCCCGTGCGTCTTCATATCGTCATGCGCGTCCCAACCGCCGTTGCCGCCGCCAGAGTGGCAGATTTGTATGAAGCGGACGCCGTTTTCCGCCAGACGCCGCGCTAGAAGAAGCTGGCGGCCGAAGTCATCCGTTTCTTTCACGCCGATGCCATATAGGTCTTTCACGTGATCGGGCTCAGTGGAAAAATCGACGATGGCCGGCGCTTTCAGCATCATGCTGGCCGCGAGTTCGAAGGCTCGCGCCCGGCCCGCAATTTCACTTTCCACCGCGTAATCCGCGCGAAATTGCTTATCCAGTTCGAAGAGCGCTTTCATCTCCTTATCGCGCTGCCTGGTGTTGGAACCGGTGGGCGGCAGCAGGTTGGGCACCGGCACATCTCCCGTTTGAAACGGCGTGGCGGAATAACTGGAACCCAGGTAGCCGCCCGAAAGCTGCACCGGCGAAGATGGCCTGCCGATGTTGACGAACGTGGGCAGATCTTTGTTCGCGGTCCCGAGCGCATACGATACCCAACTCCCCAGGCATGGATGTTCGAACTGGCGAAGAGGCTTGCCGGTTGCTCCTTCCAGCACCGCCGGAAAATGGTTCGTCTGGTGACAATACATGGAGCGCACCACCGCGATATCGTCGATGGTTTCTCCCACATTGGGGAACCAATCGGAGACGGGAATTCCCGATTGCCCATACTGCTTGTAAGTCCGCAGAATGGGAATGACGGGCCGCTTCATAGGAGCGTTGTTGTCCCCGAAGCCGATGGCGTCCATGATCTTCCCGGCGTGCTTGTTGTCTTTCGGATCGAACGTATCGATGTGGCTCACGCCGCCGCACATGAACAGGAAGATCACGGATTTCGCCTTCGGCGTACTGGGCAAGCGCGCGTCCTGCATCATCTGCCCGTTCTCGGCCCACAGCGAACTTAACGCCGAGCCCATGAAACCGGCGGCTGCCTGATACAGGAATCGCCGCCGCGCAATCTTACCGCAAGGATAAATGCTCTTCAGGTTGTCCATGGCTTACTTCACGTAGATGAATTCGTCCAGATTGAAGAGCAGCCAAGCCAAGTCTTTCAGACGCGCCGGATCGTTCTCCATAAAGGTGAGCGCGAAATCGAGTTCGGAACCTGACGGCTTGCGGCCCAGCGTTCTCTGGTAGGCGTCGGTGACCGCGGCGTGCACATCGCCTGAAGCCTCATTCAGCACCAGTGTTGCCAGCTTCGCGGATTCCTTCTCCACCAGATCGTTATTCATGGTGAATAGCGCTTGCGGCGCGGTCACTGTCTGGGTGCGAATCGGGCACGGCGTGCGCCCGTCATCCACATCGAACGAGGTCAAAAAGTTGTTCATCACATCGGTGCTGGGAATATAACCGCGCGTCAGATACACGCCCCGGCGATTGGTGCGCGCATCGGTGACGGCCTCCTTGGGAAGAAAAATACTCTGCTTCTGATCGGGTACCGTAAGCTGGAACGATTTTCCGCCCACGCTCAAATCCAAGTCGCCCGAGGCATAGTGAAGCGAATCCCAGATCGGTTCCGCTTCCAGCCGCTGCAGCCGGAAGTGCCACAGATAAGTGTTGCGCGCATCGGTCTTCTTGTTCTTCGCAAATTGAAGAGGCTCCGGCTTCGATGAAAGCTGGTATGTGTCCGACGTGACAATTAGCCGGTGCAGCCACTTCATGCTGTAGTTGTGCGCCACGAACTCCGAAGCCAGATAATCCAGCAGCTTGGGGTTCGATGGCTTGCCGCCCAGCAAGCCGAAATCGCTGGTCACTCGCTGCAAGCCTTCGCCGAAGTGCCAGCCCCAAATGCGGTTCACAGCCACGCGCGCAAACAAAGGATTCGCCGGCGAGGTAAGCCAGCCGACGAACGCTTCCCGCCGGCCATCGCTTAGATCCAGGTTGGCCGACTGAAACGGAAAGCCTGGTTCCACTGGCTTATCCATTTCAGGCCGCTTCGGATCGCCCGTTGTCAGAATGTACGATTTCTCTTTGAGTAGCGCCTTGTCTTCCTCAACGGTCCAATACGACGGCAGCGCGCCGACACGGCCAAGCCCGCGCTGCTGCTTCAGCAGAGCATCGTATTGGGCTACTTCATCCGCGCTCATCACAGCCTTGATCTTCGACGGATCGATGCGAAGCACCGGGAAATAATCGTCCGCAATTTTCTGCTCGGCCGGCGCGCGGTCCTTTTCGGCCTTGCGGATCACCACCTGTATTTCCGGCGTAAGGAGCGAAACACGCTCATCGTATAACTTCGTCCGGTAACCACCGATCAGCTTTTCAATCGCGGCATTAATCGGCTCGCTCTTCTTCTTCAGATCGTCCAGCTTCTCTCCATTCGCGAAGATTTCAGCCGGGGTCGCGATCATCACGTTCTTCAGTACCAGCGGATCGAAGAGCGCCTTCATGGCGTAAAAATCTTTCTGCGTGATGGGGTCGAACTTATGGTCGTGGCACTTCGCGCAACCAACGGTCATCCCCATGAAGGCGGTGGAAATTGTCTCCACGGCACCGAACGCTACATCATGATCTTTATCGTTGCGCGTAACTGCGGAGCGCGCCAGAAAGCCCAGCGCGAAGGTATCTTCCACGCTGCCTTCCACACGCGCGCGACGGCCGCTGGCGCTGGTGGCGGTCTCCGGTTGGTAGCGATTGCCAAGAATCTGCGCCCGCACAAATTGGTCATACGGCATGTCGCGATTCAGCTCTCGAATCACCCAATCGCGCCACAGGTAAATTCCGCTGGAGGCGGGCATCACGGAACCGTCCAGACCGTCCAAATCCGCATAGCGCAGCACATCGAGCCAATGCCGGCTCCAGCGCACGCCGTGTTGTTCATCGCTCAGCAGGCGGTCCACGGTTTTCTCATACGCGGCGGGATCGGGGTCGGCCAAAAATGCTTCCTGTTCGGCGATGGTGGGCGGGATTCCCACAAGATCGAAGTAGACACGGCGCAGCAGCGTGAGCTTGTCGGCCCTGCCGACGGGCACCAAACCCTTGGCCTTGTAATCCGCCGTAATGAAAGCGTCGATCGGGTTTGTGGAACTGGTGGTGCCGGCCGGAACCGCGGGGAGAGTGACCGGTTGCAACGACCACAGCCGTGCCGCGCGTTTGGCGAACTGCTGCTCCACCGTCTCTTTGGGAGCGGCATCCTTGGGCGTAGCGGCGTGCAACCAACC
>JBBROT010000139.1:0-8438 GCA_038229155.1 Bryobacterales bacterium
CACGCCTCGATCGCGTCGATCTCCGGCTTCTCGATGTACTTCGGGTCGGCCGTTTCCGCCGGCGTATCCGGGTCCACAATCACGAACACCTTCGCGCCCTTCAGCGACGCCGCCGTTACGCGTTCATGCACGGTGCGCAGTTCCGCATTCAGACCTTTCAGAACCTTCGCCAGTTCAGAGAAGCCGCCGTTGCGCGTGCCGTCCCAGGTGTAATGGTCCGGCATTTTCGATTCGTTATTGTGAAAATTATCCAGCGCCACCACGTTCTGCGCCATTGCATAAGAGAGGGAGATACAGACAAGCAGTAGAGGCTTCATACTATTGTTTCCAGATCGGTGTAGTGAACGCGCCGTTGCCCGCCACGTCCCACACAGCCAGGCGCGCCCATGTCCAGCCGGGCGCTTTGGCCGTCCACGTGAAATCCTGCTTGCCGAATTGGCGCGTTGAGGAGAGCGGGATGGTTTCGTAGTGCGTCTCTTTACCGTCGCCCCAGACAATTTCCGCTTGGCGAAGCGGGAACGTCCAGGTCGCCTCGGCGTGAGCGGTGACAGTGTCGGCGGCGGCGGTCAGCGCCGCCCCGGGCAGCAGCACTTCGCCCGTAGTGGTGAAGTAATCGCCCTTCGCCACAGCACTCAAAGCGTCGCCCCAGCGGTCGAAAGAAGGCTGCGTGGGAAGCCGAAGATAATTCAGGTTCATGTGCCCATAGAGCTCATGCGTGGAATCCAGTTGGAACACGTCCACCTCGCCCAGCAGGCGTTTATGCAATCCCCAGTTGTTCATGTCGTCCACGGTCTTGAAGCCGCGGTCGCCCAATCGCGGCGAAGACAGGTCGGCGTTCATGGCCTTCCAACCCGCACCCAGATGGAACGCGTCCATTAGCTGCTCGCTGTCTTTGATCTTGTCGGGGTAACCGGTTGAACCTTTCGTGCGCGGATGCGTCTGGTACATATAGCCGTGTTCGGCGCGGAGCAATTTGATAGCGTCTTTGTCATCGCCCACGCGATACACGGTCCCGTACTTCGGGTCGGTAGATTGAAACGGCTCGCTCGGGTTGCGCTTTTCGAACCAATACACCGGCTTCGGAAACACGATGCCCCAATGCCCGCCCATATACGTGCTCAACTCTTCACTCGGAATCAGCGTGAAGGTCGAGTCCGATTGCGCGCGGCACGCATCGAAATACGCCTTCAACTCTTTCATGCGCGTTTCGGTCGTATCGTTCTGGTGGCCGTCGCCGTGGAAGTCCATGATCATGGCCATGTTCACGCCCATGTCTTTCAGCACCGGCTTGAACGGCGGCACCCAATCCAGACCCTTCTCCATCGCTTGCACGGTGTAGGCGTAATGCCAATGCGGCGCGAAGGTCTTGTAACCTGGCAGCGGCATGTAGCGATCGCTATGCGTATACGGCAACACTGCTTGCAACAGGTCGGAGGCGGGCTTGTCATCCACCAACAGAAACAGGTCCAACTCCTGGCGCGTGCCCGGCGGCGCGTTCATCCACGGATAGTAAGGCGAGTTGTCATCCGGCAATTGGCGAATGCCCAGCGACACGGTGCCGCGCCACGAATTGTGCCAGAGATAGCCCATGTTGCTGGTGTAATCGCGCGCCATGAAATAGCGGTGCGGAGCGGGAAACACGGCCACGCTACCAGCCCCCGTAGCAGTCGCCAGCGAACGGTAACGAACGGCTAGCGGATTCCATTCCGAAGCGTGCGGGCTCTTCAAATGAGTCAGCTTGCCGGCTGTATCGAAGTAATGAACATCGGTGTCCATCGTGCCGCCCGCGCGCCTGTCCTCGTCAACCGTTATGCGCAGCCCCGCATCGTAGAAGTACGCAGTGTCCGGTTCGTTCGTGGACACAATGGCGCGCTGTTGAATCAGGTTGCCACCTGGGAAGAAAATGTAATGCAGTGTGCCTTGGAAGATGCCCAGCTTGAATCCGTCGAAGGAAACATCGACGCGCGAGCCTTCATAAGTGGCCCGTCCGCCGGTCGGCCGGAAATCGGCAATGAAGCTGCGCGTGCCATCGGGATGGCTCGGCGGAAAATCGAAAAACTGATCGAAGCCGCCCCTGCGCTTGCCGGTGGAGGCGCGATACACAGGCTGAGCCCGATCGATAATCTTTTTCCCATTCACCGAAATGGAAGTGATCAACGGCTTCGCGGAATCGAGCGAGAAGACCGCAACGCACGGACGGCCGCTCGCATCGGGCCAGGTCACTGTTGCCGAATCGAGTTCGCCAAGCACCGTGATGGGGCCCGATGGCCGGGCCGTTCCATCGAACGGGAAAATGGCGGCGGAAAGTGTTGCTGCAAAGCCGAACAGAAATGCGGTAAATTTCATTTGCGCCGCATCCGTTAAATCACAACAACCTGTCCATGTCAAATTCTATAAACCGCCCCGGTTCACATTGTGAAATGATGGTGAGCGTTTGAGACTGCTGAATCCCCCCCGCGCTTCGGAGTTGCAGCGCATGACGACTGCGGAAATCCGCCGCGATTTTCTGATCGATAATTTGTTCACGCCGGGCCGCGCGGAACTGGTCTTGACGGACCTTGACCGCCTGATTGTCGGCGGCATTATGCCCGATGGCGAACTCGCGCTGCCGAACTATCCCGAGCTGCGAAGCGAGTACTTCGCTGAGCGCCGCGAACTCGGCATCATCAATCTGGGTGACGCGGGAGAGGTGGCGGTGGGCAACACCGTGTTTCCCGTGGGGCATCTGGAATGCCTCTATATCGGCAAGGGCGAAAGCTCCGTGCTTTTCCGCAATGCCCCGGGCGGGCAGGCCGCTTATTACCTGCTAAGCGCGCCCGCGCACCAAAGCTTCCCCACGCGCCTGGCGACTCAGGCCGATGCTTCGGTGGAAGAGTTAGGTTCCGCCGAACACGCCAGCCGCCGCAAGCTGGTGCGCTATATCCACGAAGGCGGCGTGCAAAGTTGCCAACTGGTGATGGGTTACACGCGCCTGGAACCGGGCAGCGTGTGGAATACCTGGCCGCCGCACACGCATCTCCGGCGCAGTGAAATTTATTTATACTTCGGCCTCGGCACACAGACCGCGATTCACTTTCTGGGCGAGCCTGAGGCCTCGCGGCACGTGGTAGTCCGGGATCGCGAAGCGGTGCTCTCCCCGCCCTGGTCCATTCACACCGGCGTCGGCACCAGCGCCTACGCTTTTGTGTGGGGCATGGCCGGCGAGAACCGCTCCTTCGCCGATATGGACCCCGTGGACGTGACGCGCCTTGCGTAATTGTTTACGGGTTGTCCACCTTCACCACGAAGTACGTAATCTGCTTGCCCTTCTCGACAAAAAACTGGTGCGGCACGTTCGAAGGGATGTGGACCACATCGCCGGGCACAAGCGTCTTGGTGACGCCGTCTTTAATGGCGCTGCCGCGATATTCGCCGGGCGAGGCGGTGGTCTGGTTGACAATGGTTCCACCCACGGTCAGCTTGGCTTCGCCACTTTGCACCACCATGATGTCGGTTTGTTTCCCATGCATTTCCGCAACACCGTCTTTATCGCGGTGCGAAACGGAGAGGCCATGGTTCGCGAACTTCGGCGAGGGGCTGGCCACGCCCTTGGGCCAATAGACGAAGCCTTCGGGTTCGGCGGCGTGCAGCGCCAGAGCGGATGCGGTCAGTAGCAGAACAGTTTTCAGTTGCATGGGGAAAGGCTAGTTTATATGGTGAAACGGTGAAAGGGAAGACAGCCGCTCCGAAACAGGTCAGGGTGCTCGAAAAAACTCTGGACATTCTGGAGCAGTTGAAGCGCGACGGCACCGGCCCCGGTCTGGCCGAATTATCGCGCCGCGTGGAGATGCCGAAAGCCACTGTCTATCGCATTCTCACCACGCTCGAAACGCGCGGATATCTGGATCGCGAAGCGGAAGGCGGCTATCGCATCGCGGGAAAACTCTTCGCTTTGCAACGCGATCTTTCGCCGGATCAAAATCTGCTGCGGGCCGCGCCGCCCATCATGGAGCGCCTGGCCACGGAGTGCCGCGAGACCGTAAATCTGGGCACGCTCGATGGCGGCGAGGTGGTGGTGATCGCGACCGCGGAGAGCCCTCAATCCGTGCGCATGGCCTCCAAGGTGGGGAACCGCCGGTATGTGCACACTACCGGAATCGGCAAAGTATTGCTGGCAACGATGGCGGATTCCGCGGTCAAGCGCCTGATCAAGATGAAGGGCCTGCCGCGCATGACGGCCAACAGCATCGGTACGCAAACGGGTCTCGCCGTGGAGATGCAGCGCATCCGCGCGCAGGGCTACGCGGTGGACGATCAGGAGAATGAGATCGAAGGCCGCTGCGTTGCCATGCGAATCGCTGGTTCAGGAGAGCCGGGCGCGGCTCTGAGTATTTCCGGACCCGAATTTCGCATGGACCTGAAGCGTGTCCGCGCCATGCTGCCGTTACTGAAACGGGCCTGCGCGGAGATCTCGCGCGAGTTGGTGGGTTAAAGAATCACTCCGCGCGTGCGGTCCCAACCGATACGCCGGCCGGTCTTTAAAGACAAGTTGGCCATCTGCACAACCAGCGCCGCCGGGAACGCGACGCTCATGGGTGCGGTGGGCTTGGCTCGCGTTTTAACGCAGTCCAGAAAGTTCTGAACATGCAAGTCCGTGGCATAGCCGAACCCGCGTTCGGAAGTTTTCTGCAACACAGGCGTATCTTCTTTGCCTTGCTCGAAAACCCTGTATTCATTGCGGCTCACATCCATGCGCGCCTTCGCCCCATCGAGTTGATTCAACTGATCGTTCTTCGATTGGTACCGCATGGCGGCATAGTTGATTGTGAAAATGCCGAGAAAATCTTCCGGGTATTCGGCGGCCACCACCACGCTTTCCGGCGTGTCCGCGCCTGGGACGTGGGCCTTGCCAGCGGCCGCGGTCACGGTCGAGGGGAACGTCGCATTCATAAGCAGGTGAATGCCATCGTACACATGCGCGCCCTGATCGGCCACCAAGCCGCCTGAATAATCCGCATACTGCCGCCAGTGGCGAAACCGGTCCGCATCGAAGGCGTGCCGCTCAGCCGGCCCTTGCCACTGCTCCCAATCGAGCTTGCCCTTCAGCTCCGTGGCCTTCGGTGTTTCAAGCGCCGTGTTCAACCACCAGGAGCGCACCGTGTGCACCGGCCCCAGCGTTCCGGCGGCCACCACTTTTCGGGCCTCCAGATAAAGGTCATAGCTCCTGCGCTGCATGCCCACTTGCACGATGCTTTTCGATTTCGCCTCCAGCGCCACCAGCGCCGCGCCCTGCCCCGGCGTCTGGCAGAGGGGCTTCTCCACGTACACGTCCTTGCCGGCGGCCAAGGCGTCGGTCACCATCGCGGCATGCCAGTGTTCGGGCGTTGCGATGAGAACGGCGCGCACGGTCTTGTCGTCCAGCAGGGCTTTGTAATTGCGATACGCCGTCGCCGTACTGCCCGCCTGCCGCGCCACGGAAAGCGCGTTCTCCAGATTCGGCTCGTACACATCGCAAATCGCGCGAACCCGCACCTCGGGCGATTTCTGAAAAACGTCCATCACGAAAGTTCCGCGCCCTCCCGCGCCGATCACGCCCAGATCGATGCGCTCGGAAGGCGCGGCACCCGCTAATACGGCCCCACCGCCCGCCAGGATAAACACGCGCCGGTTGACTGACATAGACTCGTATCTTATAGCGCATATGACTCGCCGCCACTTTGCTTTTGCCGCCGCCGTTTCCCCGCTTGCCGCGGCCGCCATGCCGAAACAGAAGGTCGCCATCTTCTCGAAGCACCTGCAGTTTCTCGAAGGCGAAGATTTGGCGCGCTCAGCCGCGGAGATCGGTTTCGATGGCGTCGATATCACCGTTCGCAAAGGCGGCCATGTGGAACCTGCTCGCGTGGCGCAGGACCTGCCGGACTTGGTCAAACGCATTCGCGCGCATGGCCTGGAAGTCCCCATGGTGACGGCCGATATTCTGGACGCGCGCACGCCTTACGCGGAAGATATCATGCGCGCGCTTGCCTCGCTCGAGATACCGTATTACCGCTGGGGCGGCTTCAAGTACGATGAATCGCCCATGGCCCAACAACTCGCCGCGCTCAAGCCCCGCGTCGCCGCCCTCGCGGCGCTCAACGCCAAATACAAGCTCTGCGCCATGTACCATACGCACTCCGGAATCGGGCAAGTGGGCGCGTCCATTTGGGACGTCTACCTGTTGCTGCGCGATTTCGATCCCAACGCCGTCGCCGTGAATTACGACATCGGCCATGCCACGGTGGAAGGCGGTTTCGGCGGCTGGATCAACAGCTTTCGCATTGTGGAGCCCATGCTGCGCGGCATCGCCGTGAAGGATTGCGTGTGGCAGCCGGTCGCGCCTGGCAATTGGAAGAGCGAATGGGTGCCGCTCGGTACCGGCATGGTCCGCTTTCCGCAGTTCTTCGCCATGGTGGCCAAGAGCCAATTTCACGGCCCGCTGCAATTGCACTTCGAATACCCGCTGGGCGGCGCGGACGCGGGCAAGACCAAGCTCACCATGGAGCCCTCTGAAGTCTTCGCCGCCATGAAGCGCGACCTGGGACAGCTTCGCGCCTTTCTCGCGTGAAGATTGCGCTGCTGGTTCACGATTACCACCGCTCCGGCGGGCATAGCCGCTATGTGGCGGAGTTGGCTGCTCGCTTTGCGCGTGAACATCAGGTGCATGTCTTCGCGAACACGTTTGTTCCCGAACCCGGAATCGAGTTTCACCATGTGCCGGCGAATCGCTCGAATGCTCTCGCTCTCATCCTTACGTTTCGCCGCAACTGTTCGCGCCTGCTCCGCGGCATGCAATTCGACGTGGTTCACGATCAAGGCTTGTGCAGCATCTCGCCCGATGTGTTGACGGCGCACATTTCGAACCGCGCATGGTCGCGCGCACGGCCCGGCGCGCCCTGGAAACAGAAGCTCTTCGGCTTCGCCATCGGCTGGCTGGAGCATCTGCAATATCAGCGCGCGGGGAACGTTCAGGTGATCGCGGTGGCGGATCGTGTCCGTCGCGATCTTGCTTTCGACTATGGCTTTCACGGCCCAGTCACCGTGATTCACCATGGCGTGGATACGGAGAAGTTCTCTCCCGCGAAGCGGACGCCTGAATTGAGAACCAAACTGGGCTTGCCAGCCGGCGTTCCGCTGTTCCTCTTTGTAGGCGATTTCCGCAAGGGTGTGGAAGCCTGCGTTCGGGCGCTGGAAACTGGTCACCTGCTGTGCGTGGGCGGCACGCCGCCGGAGCCTTACCGTGAGATAGCTCTGCGATTGGGCAGCGCGGACCGTGTCCATTTTCGCCCATCCACCGATACGGTCGAGCAATATTACGCCGGTGCCGATGTGCTGCTGCTGCCCACTCCTTACGATGCGTTCGGGATGGTGGTGCTGGAAGCCATGGCGGCGGCCTTGCCGGTAATTGTCAGCAGCAACGCCGGTGCCAGCGAGTTGATCGATGACGGGCGCAATGGCTTCATTCTCCGAAACGAAGCCAATTTACCGGAAATGATGCACAAAGCTGCACAATCGGATGTGGGAAAGGCCGCTCGCGAAACCGCGCTCGAACACTCCTGGGATCGTGTGGCTTCGGAGACATTGGCCTTATACGCCAAGGCTTTGCGAGCCGCGCGCGTTCTCACTTTCGCCACCCAAGGCTTCGGCGGAAATGACGAGGCGCGCTTGTGCACGCTTGTGCAACATTTGAACACTGCACAATTCCCCTTCGACGCCGCGAACAAGCGTGCTTCGGCAAGCGCCCTGTTTCGTACCCTGCTTGCCGACCGGCCCAAACTGGCAATCATGGAAGGCACCGGCATCGCGGGAGGCTTGCCGTTACTTGCCGCGCGCCTGCTGTTCGGCCAGCGCTACGTGGTGAGCAGCGGTGACGCCGTCGAGCCTTTCGTCTCCCAAAAGCAGCCTTGGCTTGGGCCCGTCTTCGGCCTTTACGAAAGACTGCTTTACCGGTGGGCGGCTGGCTTCATCGGCTGGTCGCCATATCTCACGGGCCGCGCGCTCACGTTCGGTGTTCCTCGGGCGATGACGGCGGCAGGATGGGCACCCCAAAGCGCTCGTAGCGAAAGGGGAGCAGAAATCCGGCGCGAACTGAACATCCCAGCAAACTGCCTGGTAGTCGGAATCGCCGGTTCGCTCGCCTGGGTTCCGCGCGTCCGCTACTGTTACGGCTATGAACTCGTCCGCGCCGCTTCCTTCACCGCGCGCGCGGATATTCGATTCCTGATCGTCGGCGAAGGCTCCGGTCGCGCTGAACTGGAGCGCTTTCCCGATTCGCGCATCACGCTGACTGGCTTCGTTTCGCGCGAACGCCTGCTGGATTATCTGGCCGCCATGGACGTGGCCAGCCTGCCCCAAAGCTGCGACGGCGTGGGTTCGTTTCGCTACACCACCAAGCTGAGCGAGTATCTGGCCGCCGGGCTCCC
>JBBROT010000140.1:0-8359 GCA_038229155.1 Bryobacterales bacterium
GCAAGGACTAATCCAGTCAGGAGGCGCTTCATTACGTGGGTACTGCGATCTCCTCAGGCACAGGTTCCGCAAAGGCCGCTTCTTCCTGGTGCTTCGCGCTCAAGCCTCCAAAGCGGCGCTCGCGCTTACCGTATTCGCTCACGGCACGCAGCAGTTCAGACCGCGTGAAATCGGGCCACAGCGTATCGGTGACGTACAGCTCGGCATAGGCGATCTGCCACAGCAGGAAGTTGCTGATGCGCATTTCGCCCGACGTGCGGATCAGCAAATCCGGATCGGGAAGCGCACTAGTATAGAGGCTGCGCGAGATGGTCTCTTCATCCACGCGAAGCGATTCGAGCCGGTTCTCGCGACGCGCACGGTCCAGGATGGAGTTCACGGCATCCACCAGTTCGGCGCGGCCGCTATAGTTGATCGCAAGCGCAAGCCGCATCCCGGTGTTCCTGGCGGTCAGGGCAATCACGATTTGCAATTCGTCCTGAACTTTGGCGGGCAGAAACTCCAAACGCCCGATGGCCTGTAGCTGGATGTTGTTATCCTGCAGCGTTTGCAATTCCTTTTTCAGGAACACGCGAAGCAAGCGCCACAGCATGTCCACTTCCACGCGCGGACGCTTCCAATTTTCCACTGAAAACGCATAAAGCGTGAGCGCTTCCACGCCCAGGCGAGCGCATGTTTCCACCGTTTCGCGAACCGCGTGAACACCGGCTCTATGACCGGCGATGCGCGGCAAACTGCGGCGATTGGCCCAGCGGCCATTCCCGTCCATGATGATGGCGATGTGAGCCGGTATCCGGGAAGGGTCAAGCGAGAGAGCGACGCTTCGGTCGCGGTCCCCGGCCGCCATCGAATCCAGAAGATCTTTCATGAACGCAACCCATATGGTACACAACTCGCGCTGCTGAAGCCTGCTCTGCCATACTGGCGGGTTGCCTCAACAGTTCAACTCAGAGCGGCTCACGTTTGCCGCCTTTTGCCTTTCTTTCGCCAGCGCCGCCACCATTCTTGTCTCCATAGCGGCTTCGCAAACGCTGCTGGGCTTGGCCTTGGCGCTGCTGTTGGTTTCCGGCGCGAAACTTCGTCTGCCGCGCATCTGGCTGCCTTTGGCGTTGTTCCTGGTGGGCACGGTGCTTTCTCTTGCGTTCTCCGCGGAGCCCGCCCGCGGCATTCCACAGCTTCGCAAGATGTTCGTCTTTTCCATTCTGCTGGTGGTGTTCTCCACGTTCCGCAACGTGCACAATGCCAGGCGGCTGGTGCTGACGTGGGGTGCCATCGGAGCGCTGGTAGCCAGCCGGGGCTTGGTACAGTTCGCCGCCAAAGTGCGTGAGGCCGCCGAGAAGGGAATCGATTTCTACACGTTCTATACGCCCGACCGCATCACCGGTTTCATGAGCCATTGGATGACCTTCGCGGGGCAGGAAATGGTGGTGCTGCTGCTGATGCTGGCATTCCTGTTCTTCGCTCCGAAGACGAAGCGCGTGGGCATGTGGGTATGGATCTTGCTGGCCGCCGTCATTGCGGTTGCCGAGCTGCTGAACGAAACGCGCACAGTGTGGCTGGCGCTTGCCGTCTCCGGCCTGTGGCTGTTATGGGCATGGAAGCGCTGGACCGCGGTGCTGGTGCCGGCCGCGGCGCTGCTCGCGATTTCGCTTGCACCCGGCTCCGTGCATGACCGTTTCATGTCTCTGTTCCAGCCGAAGAAAAATGTAGATTCGAACGAGTTTCGCGCGGTCACGTTTCGCACTGGGCTTGAGATGATCAAGGCGCATCCGCTGCTGGGGTTGGGGCCGGAAGGCACCAAGTATCACTTCCAGGATTACGTGCCGAAAGATATTCCGCGCCCGCTGCCTTCCGGCTGGTATGGGCATCTGCACAACATCTATCTGCAATACGCGGCGGAGCGCGGCATACCCACCATGCTCATGATGCTGTGGCTGCTGCTGATGGTGCTTTACGATTTTCTGCGGAGCCTGCGCTCACTGCCGCCTGGCCGAAGCGACCGGCGTTTTCTGCTGCAAGGCGGGATCGCATCGGTGCTGGGAATTATGGTCAGCGGCCTGTTCGAATTCAACCTGGGCGATAGCGAAGTGCTTACTGTCTTTCTTGTGACCGTGGCGCTCGGTTATTTAGCGGTCGAGAAACCCGCGCTGAATTAACCACGGCATCCCTTCTTCGGTCATCATGGAGCGCGTGGGGCCGGCGTAGTGGCGCACCACCAGCGTGTCCGGATCCACATGGCGGTCCAGCGAGATCAGGTATGTGGGCGGCAGCATATTAGCTGTGTGGGTCTCCGCCGCATGCAAGGCCAGTAACGATTGATCGAGCCAGCCGCTGTAAGTGGGGAAATCAGCCAGGTAGTCATTGCAGCGCGCGAGCGAAATGCTGGACGGTACGAACTTCATCAGCCCGGCATTCAGACGCGGCGCAATCTTGACTCCGGCCGCTTCCTGAACCAGATAAGTGCTGGCTTGATCTTGCTGAAAAATGTGGTTGCCCGAAAATTCCAACAGTTCAGTCGGTTTGTGAAAGAACAGCAGGTCGCCATCGAGCGTGATCACACGATGAAAGCGGCTGAGGATCACATTGTCCGTGAGCTTCTGCATGTACTGGTTGGCCCGGCGGCCTTCGAGCAATCGCGTCCAGCCATGGTCGGCCAGGTGCTTTTCGACGATGGCATCGGCTTCCGGTTGTGTGACGATTCGCGCGTTCGGGAAGTGCTGTAAGAGGGTGCGAGCCACGCGCGGCGGCGCATCTCCCTGGATCTGAATCGTCAAAGGAAGGTTCACGCCCGCCGCGCGATAGAACGATTTCAAGGACCAGATGGCGCACAGATAATCGAACGCATAGCAGATCAGCCGGACCTCTGTGTCTCCTTCGGTTTCGGTGATGACGGGCGCGGTCCTCAGAATTTTCCGCCACGTCAGCCAGCGGCGGTACGCAGTGCCGAAGCCCTCGCGATGCGTCTTGCGCAGCATGATCCAGGTGTTGTTGCGGCGGAGCCACTCTCTGATGCGCGCATTCATCGTGCCGCCGCCGGTGACAGCCGGAATCGCGCCAGCAACGGGCGCGCGTATTGGTCCAAAGGTTCGCGGAAGAAGAGAGGCAGCACGAATAATCCGTAGGCAATGGCCACCGCCGCCGAAAGCAGAAAGAACCCGGGGACAGTTTGTAGCAAAGGAAGTTTGCGAACGAATTGCGCCAGAATGGCAGCCAGCGCGAAACGCCAGAACCAGGGCAGGAGCGAGTTGAGCAGGACCGAGGGGCGAACATCCATTTCATGGGCAAGGCCGGTTAAGTTTCGTGGCACGCTCACCAGAGACGCGCCGATCAAACTGCCCAGCGGCGCACCGATGAGCCCGAACAAGCGAATGGCAATTAGCGATGCGGCCAGTGTGACCAAACCGTCTGAGAACGTGGTCAGCGAGATACGCTTTTCCTTGCCGTAGCAGATCAGCGAAGCTACCAGCGTGTGGTTCAGATGACGAACCAGCATGGCGGCCAGAAGCAGACAGGTAAGCGGAAAGCCGCCATATTCGGCCTTGCCCACCCAATAGGTCACGAAGCGTTCATTCACCGCCAACACCACGCAGGCGACCATGCCACTGGCGATCATCATCACACGGGTCAGGCAAATAGAGACCACCAATAATCGCGGCCGGTTACCGGTTGCTTTCAGCTCGCTGATGGCAGGGGAAGCGGCGTTCATCAGCAACTGAGGCTGGTTCGAAAGCACGTTGACCAGCTTGCCCGTCAACGAGTAGACCACCGCTACGGACGGCCCCATGACATAGGTGAGAATCAGCAGGTCCGTGCCGCTGAGAAGCGATTGAGCAATTTGCGCCACGCTCAGCCAGAAGCCTCTTCGGAAGAAGGTGAATATTTGTGAGCGGTCGAGCGTCGGCAATTTTGCGGGCAGAGCGTAAGGAAATCGCCGGCGCAGGCGGATCAATGCGCTGGCGGTGGTGACGGCTTGAAAGGCAATCCAACCGACGGCGAGAGCTTCAAGGCCCCAACCGTTTGAAATCAGCAGCACGGAGGTGAGCACATTCGCCGCCCACGCGAAAAATTGCACGGAGCCCAGGAAGGCCAGGTCCTGTAGGCCTTCGAGAGTCGCGGCGAAGATGCGTAGGGGGAAGGTGGCGGTAAAGGCGAGCATCACCCAGAACAGCGGCGCTTTCAACGGTGCCCACGCAGCGGGGACGGTTAGCCAGAGCAGCAGCGCGCCTATGGCGACCACGGGAGTTTGCAACAGCACCACGCGCGCGGACTGGCCCAGGATGGGAGAAATTTCCGGCTCAGCGGCACCCGCGCGACCGGTGGCAAAGGCAACTTCGCGCGGCAGCAGCGCCACAATTCCAAAATCCATCAGCATTAGATAAGTGAGCAACTGAGAGCCGGCCAGCCATAAGCCATAATCGTGCTGGCCCAGGTGCTTCAGATAGAATCGTGCGAGCCACAAGCCGGTTAACATCACGGCGGCCTGATTCAGATATGCCAGGCTGATTCCGCCCAGAAAGCGGCGGCTGCGGCTCATGCGGTTGCTTGCGCGGCATAGGCGCGCGTGTGCGGGACAGCTTTCGGCGCGGCAGGCCATTTCGCGCCCACCCATCCGATACACAGGAACAATAGCGCGCTCTGCGGAATGGCGGTCAGAAGGCCGATGCCGATCAGCGACGTGCCGAAATAGAGCACCACGGCCAGCCACGCCGTGTGCTCGCCAAGGCCCCAGCCGCAGCGCGCGGCGTGGAAACGCCTGCTGATGAACCAACCGATGAACGCGATCCAAAGGCACAGGCCGATGGAGGTTTGTTCCAGCAGGATGCGCGCGTATTCATTCTCGATCACGATTTGCCCGCGCAAGCGGTCCTGCAAGAAATAAGGCATGCTGCTGCCGCCGCCGCCGAGCCCGTTGCCGAGCGGATATTCCAGCAGCAGGGCCCAAAATGAAGCGTTTACGCTGCCCGTCACACGGTCGGAGACGGCCGCGGTGTCGCTCAACTTCATGAAGCGTTGGAGGCGCTGCTGACTGAGTACGATAGCGCTCAAAGCACCCAGGACCGCGACAAAAAGCACGCGGGCGCCGGCGGAGATGCTGCCTGAAAAGAAGGCGGCTAACAATACGACGCCGAGGATCGCAGTATGAACGCGCGTTGCCGCAGCGAACACTCCCAGTATGGTGGCCAGCATGGAGAGGACGAGAAACGCTCGCCGTGCGCGCGACGTGCCCACCGCTGCCCAGGTGCCGAGCAGGAAGGGAAGGCTCATGATCATTGTGCCAGCGTAAACATGCGAACCGCTGAAGGGACCGGGGATGCGGTATGCATTGGTTTCACCGCCCGCATCCGCGCTGCGGTAGATGATTTCTGTATTGGCGTTGTGGGGGAAGAAGCGCTCCACACCGGCCACGTACTCCGCGCCCGCGACGGCGAAGGCCAGCAAGTTTAGAACGGCCAGCGTCATGGCCAGGCGCGCGATGTGATGCTGAGTCAAGCGCGCGCCCAGCATAAGAAACGGCAGCAGAAAAATGCTGCCACGCAAGCCGACCAACTGCACCAGCAGATCCTGTATGGGGATGAAGACCAGCACCACGGGCCAGGCAATCAAGACAGCGGTCCAGATCTGTACCGTGCGCATCCGCTGGACATCGGCCGGGTCGCGCTTGCGGAAAAGCTGCGTCAGGTACAGGCCCAGCACGGCGGCATCGAAGATAAAGTGCGATGCGGGATCGGGAAAGTTGGCGCGGACTATGCCGTGGAAATAGCCCACCGCAAGAGTCGCAGAGATGCCCGCGGTAAGGCTGCGCCGGCCGGCCAGAGTGGCAAGCAAAAATGCCGCGACGCAGAAGAGGATCCCGATCATTTAGCCTGAGCCTCAAGTTTAACTGCCGCCAGTAATTTTGAGAGGGCGGGAATTTGGTGCTCCGGGCCGCATAGCGCGGCGGCGCGCTCGGGGCCAGCCGCGCCCAGGCTGGCGCGCAATTTCGCGTCGGTCAATAATTGTTTTAATGCTTTCGCGAGCGAATCGGCGTCGCCGGGGTCTGTGAGGATGCCGCATGATGGCGTGACGATTTCGGTCGCTCCGCCGATTCGCGTAGCCACTACCGGGACACCCGCGGCCAGGGCTTCGACGAAGACAATGCCGAACGGCTCAGGGCCGGAATTCGGTTGGCAGAAAATGGACGCGGCGGCGAGTTGCTGCTCGATATCGTCGCGCTGGCCGAGAAAGGCCACGCGGTCCGAGATCCCCAGCTTGTTCGCCCGCTTTTCGAGTTTCAAAACGTAGTTCACTTCCGATTTCGTTTGAGCACCGCCCACGATGCGGCAGTGCCAGCTGGGCAAGTCTTTTAACTTTGCCAGAGCTTCCAGGTGCAGCAGGTGCCCTTTCCAAGGCTCCATGCGGCTCACTTGAAGGATGGTGCCGGGTTCCTCCGCTCTCGGTTCGGGCAGCGGCGCCACGGGGTAATAGAGGACCTCCGTTCGCGCATTCGGAAACAGGAAGCGTGCCGTTTGCGCCGTGGCATGGCTGTTGGCGATCACCAACTGTGGCGGCACCAGTTTCGCGAGGCGCTCAGTCCAGTGCCGGCCGGTGGCGAAGCCGTGCATCCAGAACACGATGGGCACGCGCGCGGCGCGCAGGACGGGAGCAAACATCGCGTGCGCCCAAGGCAGATGGCAGATGGCCACATCCATTTTCTCCTGCCGCAATAGGGTCGCCAGCGCTTTCCGGGCGCGAAGCACGGTCAGCGGACGGCTGGCGCGCACTTCGCCCAGGTAATCCACCGGAGCACCGGCCATCCGCAGTTCATGATTCAAGCGTTCGCGAAAACAGACGGCGTAATGGGGATGCATCTCCGGCGCATGTTTCCGCTCGCGCGCGAGAGTGACCAGCGCGCGTTCCACGCCGCCCCACACGGCCCCGGCGCTGATGTGAAGCACTCTCAAGCGCGCGCCTCGTAGAGTTCCAGAAACTGCCGCGCCATGCGTTCAGGTTGAAACCGCTGTTCCGCTGTTTGCCGCGCGGCGTTGCCTAAACGCAGACGCAGAGCGGGGTCGCGCGCCAGTTCTTCCAGCGCCTGGGCCAGCGCGGCTGGGCTGCCACTCGCAAAAACGAACCCATTTTCGCGATGGGTGACGAGGCTGTCCGAAGTGGTCACCACGGCTCGGCCGGCGGCCATGCCTTCGGCGATGACAAGCCCGAACGGCTCGGGCTCGGTGGAGGCATGCACCACGATATCGAGAGCGTCGATGAATGGCGCGGGATCGGGAAGAAAGCCGGTGAACTCGACCTTTTCCATTAGCCCCAGCGCTTCAGCCACGGTCCGCAGTTCGCTTTCCGTATACTGGCTCGCGGTGCGGGCGTACACTTCGCCGCCCACGATGTATCCGCGCCAGTCAAGATTCTTCGGCAGGAGCGCGAGCGCGGCGATAAAATCTCGATGGCCTTTCCAGCGTGCGAAAGTCGCAACCAGGCCGATGCGAATGGGGCCATTGGTTGCAGTGGGAACCGGTCGCCGGGAGAGATCGACAGAGTTCAGGATGGTGTGTACGTTTGCGTGAGCACCTAACGTGTGGCGCAGATCGGAAGCCACGGTTTCCGAAATGGCTACCACTGATTCAGGCCGTCCGGCGAACCGGCGGAGCAGCGTCTTCATGGCCACCCGGTTCGACACGAAATCATGAACGTGCCAGATCAGGCGTGCGGTGGAAGGGCAGGCCATCGCGCCCAGTACATGCATCTTGAAGCCGTTCGTCTGAACCAAGCCGGGCTGGAGCGCACGCAACTTGCGCCGTAACACCGCGCGGTACTGAAGCACCTTCGGCAGGCTGGCGGCAAGCTGCCACGCCATGCTTAGTTTGCCGACGGCACCCCAGTCACCCAGGGCTTTCAACTGTTCTGGAAGCGGCAGCGATTCGGCATGGCAACCGAGCGCGCGAACCGAATTCAGAAGCGGGCCTGAATCGCCCGCGATGACGGTAAGGGTCCAATCGGGGCGGAGGCGGCGCAGTTCCCGCAGCAGCGTCAACAGCACTCGCTCCGCGCCTCCCAAGCTTCCGGTCACGTTGAGAAAAACGATATGCAATTGCGGCGGACCTGCCGCTCAGGCAATGCGCCGCGCGCCATAATGTTTCTGGTACGCGCCATAGGTGCCGTGGTAAGTGTAGCGGTCGCTAATTTCGCGAGTCACGCCGTTCAGCACGATGCCGGAGACGCGTGCCTTCAGGCGCTTCAGCGTGTTCAGCATGACGGCGATGGAGTTGCGATTGGTTTGACCCACACGCGCCACAATCACCACGCGATCCGCCACCGCGGCAATCTGTAAGGGCTCGGAAAAGCCCAGCATGGGGGGCGCATCTACCAC
>JBBROT010000141.1:0-8321 GCA_038229155.1 Bryobacterales bacterium
CTGATTCTTTCTTACTCCACCGATAACAGGAGCCAGAATTGGGCGGGGCACGTGCGCAAGTTGCTGGTGAAGCCATTCGATATTCCGCTGGATAAGCCGACGGAGGTGCGTGTGGCGGCACCGGATGGGCGGGAGTTCGCGGTGCGCGTTTTGCGAAGCGAGCGAGCGCCGGAATCCGAGCAGGCCACGTTTGCGTTTGAGGCGGCGGGCGGCGCGGAACATTTGGCGCGGCCCCGGCTTACCGGTCAATACGATTCGGGCGTGACGGTGACGGCGCTGGCTACGTTTGCGGCGTGCCCTCGGCGATATTACTTGGCTCATGAGTTGGGCTGGGAGCAGCGCCGGCCCACACGCCTGGCCGAACGTGGGGAAGATTTTGAAGAGCCCGCTACGCCGGCGAACGAACTGGGGCGCGAGGTGCATCGTTTGCTGGCGGGCGAAACTTTTCCGGCCAGCGCCGAGGCGCAGGAGTTGGCCGGAACGTTTCGCGAACACGCGCTGAACCGTCGCGCCGAGGCGGCGTTGCGCACCGAGCGCGAGTGGAGCTTCAACTTCGCGGTGGATGACGTGGTGGTCAGCGGGCAGATCGATCTCTGGTTCGTGGAAGACGGCGGCGTGGTGCTGGTGGATTACAAGACTAACGATGTTGCAGCGGCGGATGCGGCCGAAGCCGCTGAAAACTATGCCGCGCAGATCCACTTGTACGCGCTGTGTATCGAACGCGCCACGGGGATGCGGGTTCGGGAGGCCTATCTGCATTTTCTGCGGCCCAATGCGCTGATTGAAGTGGAACCCGATCCGGAGCTGGCCATCCGCGCGGTGCAGCAACTGGCACTGGCGCAGGAGCGGTGCGCATTCCCTCTGCATGTGGCTGCGCACTGCCTTCGCTGCCCGTTTTATAAGAATCTGTGCCCCGCCGATTTCAAGTCTTCACAAGCGGCAGAGTGACTGTAAAGGTGGAGCCTTCGCCCACCTGGCTCACCACCGCGATGGAGCCTCCGTGCCGTTCGACAAT
Organism: Bryobacterales bacterium; assembly: GCA_038229155.1. Taxonomy (GTDB): domain Bacteria; phylum Acidobacteriota; class Terriglobia; order Bryobacterales; family Bryobacteraceae; genus JALYXI01. The sequence goes on from JBBROT010000141.1 coordinate 1,016, forward strand.
CTGGCGCACGATGGAAAGCCCGATGCCGGTGCCCTTCTCGCCGCTCTGTTCGGCGGAGCGGGTGCGATAGAACTTTTCGAAGATGCGCCGCACATCTTTCGGTTCAATTCCCGCGCCCTCATCGCGCACGGAGAGGCGCACCTGACTGCTTTCGCGCGCGCCGCTCACGTGGATGGTGGTGGCGGCGGGCGAATATTTCACGGCGTTAGAGAGCAGGTTATAGAACGCATATTCCATCAGTTCGCGATCGCCGTGGAGCATTTCGGGCGGCAGGTTATCGGTACGAACCTGAATCTGTTTTCGATCCGCCGGAGGACGGATGCGGTCCACGCAGCGCGCCAGAATTTCTTCCGGCGAGAACCGTTCGCTCTTCAGTTCCATCTCGCCGGCGGAGATGCGCTCGTCGTTTAAGAACGTCTCGATCATTTGCGCCAGCCGTTTCGATTCGGAGTTGATCATGTCCGCCATCTGCTTGCGCTTCTCTTCGGAGAGGGCATAGCGCCCCATTAATTCGCTGGAACCTTGAATCGCGGTGAGCGGCGTTTTCATTTCGTGCGTGACGAACTGCATGGCTTCGCGATAGCGGGAGCGCGCCTGCTCAGACCGGCCCAGGCGTCCGCGCACCACGACCGATTGCCAAGCAGCCGCCGCGAACACTGCCAGCCATGCTGACGCGACCGCCGGTAAGAAAGGAAAGACGATGTTCTGCGTGAAGGCCGCGTAAGGGAGCGTGTGAACGATCAGCAGAATGAGCAAAGCGGCGGCGTTCGCGGTCCATCCTTCCAGCAGCGCGAAGACGAAGCCGGCGGCGACTACGGCGCAGACAGCCAGCGCGACGACGGCGGCCAGCGGCGCTTCGCGCAGGAAGAGACCATGCGCGAAGGTTTCAAAAGCACTGGCGTGAATCTCAATTCCCGGCATGCTGATGGAACCGGAGAGCGGCGTCATCCAACGGTCGCGCACGGCAGTCTGCGCGGTCACGCCGGCGAAGACCACTTTGTTCCGGAACCGCTCAGCCAGCTCGGGACGATCGGCCAGTTGCTTGAGGGAAATGCGTGGCAGCCCGCCCATGGAGGTGGGGGCATAACGAATCCGCACGCTGCGCCCCTGCTGGCGGGAGGCCGGGATTACGGTTGTGCCGACGCGTAGATCGTCAGGCGATTCCACAATGCGCGCGCGGCGGCTCAGGCGGAATGCTTCGAGCGAGAGTGCCCAGCGGCGTTCGCGCGCCGTCGCTTTTTCGAGCGGGATCTGGCGGCTGATGGCATCGAGAGAATCGAGGTCGGCCTGGATGTGGCCTACCGCCGCCGCGTACTGGCGGAACTCGGGAAGCGGCTCGTCCCAGCGCGCGCCGCCTGCGATCAGGTCGCAGGCAAGGATCAGGCCGGGCGTGTGAGAGAAGGCGAGTGCAAGGGCGCGGTCGCCCACGGGATCTTGCGCTTCGGAGAAGATGAAATCGATCGCGACAGCGCGGGGGTGAGCGGGCGCGATGGCTTCAAGGCCGCGAGCCAGCGCCGCGCGAACTTTGAGCAGGCCGCCGAACGCGGAGAACGATTCTTCATCGGCGGCCAGAATGATGGATTCTGGAGCCCAGGGCGCGGGTTGGTAGAGGCGGAAGAAAAAATCGTACGCGTAGTTATCGATCTGTTGGCCGAAGGAGGTCCAGCCGATGGCGAGGCCCAGCATTAGAGTGAGCGTGAGGAGCGCGATGTAGGCGAAGCGCAAGGTCTATCATCCTCCAAAGCGCTCTTACGCGCCCTCAAACTAGACCTCCGAAACGATTGAGAGTAACCTAAAAAACGAAGGAGAATCACCGATGGCCAAAGGCATGGATAAGAAGAAAGAGACCAAGAAACCGAAACAGCCGAAGAAGTAGCAGCCTGGCGGGCTTTCACTCAACACGCGATAATAAACGAAGAATATGCGCACTGATTGGGTGGAAGCCCGCAAGCAAGACGGAATTCGAACACAGATGCACTATGCCCGCAAGGGTATGGTGACGGGCGAGATGGAGTACGTAGCCCGGCGTGAAAAAGTTGCTCCGGAACTGATCCGGAGTGAAGTGGCGCGCGGTCGCATGGTGATTCCCGCCAATATCAAGCACGCCCGCCTGGAGCCGATGTGTATCGGCGTGGCTTCGAATTGCAAAATCAACGCAAATATCGGGAACTCTTCCACCACCTCCGACATTGCGCAGGAATTGAGCAAGCTGCAGTATTGCGTGAAGTATGGCGCGGACACCGTGATGGATCTGTCCACCGGCGGAGACATTCCGCGCATCCGGCAAGCCATCATTGACGATTCGCCCGTGCCGATCGGCACCGTGCCGATTTACGAAGCGCTCAACCGCGTGCGGCGCGTGGAAGACCTGACCACGTCTTTGATGCTGGAGGTGATTGAAGAACAGGCTGCACAGGGTGTGGATTACATGACCATTCACGCCGGTGTGTTGGTGCAGTATGTGCCTTTGACAGCAAAGCGCATTACAGGAATTGTCAGCCGCGGCGGCGCGATTCTGGCTGAGTGGATGGTGAAGAACCATCGCCAGAACCTGCTGTACGAATGCTTTGAAGATATCTGCAAGATTTTCCAGAAGTACGATGTGACGTTTTCGTTGGGAGACGGGCTGCGTCCCGGCTGTATCGCCGATGCAAGCGACGCGGCACAGTTCGCGGAACTGGAAACACTCGGCGAGCTGACGAAGAAAGCCTGGGAATTCGATTGCCAGGTGATGGTGGAAGGGCCCGGTCACATTCCTCTGGACCAGATTCAGATGCAGGTGGAGAAAGAGAATGAGCTCTGCCATGAAGCTCCTTTTTATACGCTGGGTCCCCTGGTTACAGATATCGCCCCTGGTTACGATCACATCACATCGGCCATCGGCGCGGCGCTGATCGGCTGGCATGGCGCTTCCATGCTTTGCTATGTCACGCCGAAAGAGCATCTCGGGCTGCCGAACCTGGAAGATGTGAAGCAGGGTATCATCGCGTACAAAATTGCCGCCCATGCGGCGGATCTTGCCCGGCATCGCCCAGGCGCTCGGGATCGCGACGATGAACTGTCTCGCGCGCGGTATAAGTTCGATTGGAACCGGCAATTCGAGTTATCGCTCGACCCGGAAACAGCGCGGGCCATGCACGACGAAACACTTCCCGAAGAAGGCTTCAAAGACGCCGCGTTCTGTTCCATGTGCGGACCGAAATTTTGCTCGATGAATCACTCCGCGAAGGTGGAAAGCTTCACTTCCGAACAGGCGCAAGAAATCTTGCTACAAATTCAGTAATCTTTGGCCCTCTGCTTGCGTCTACTAAGGCGAGGATGTTATGAGCAGATTGAAACTATTTATGCCTTACGCGGCCCTGTTGCTCGCGTTAGGTGCCAACGCGCAGGATCGAAAAGCGGTGATGAATGACTCGGGGGACCCGGGGCAGGCTCGCCTGCTGAAAGAAGTGCGGCATGAGTTGGTCATGCTGCCGTATTACAACGTGTTCGATAACCTGTCGTATCGCGTGGACGGTTCGCGAGTCACGCTGATGGGTCAAGTTACACGGCCCACCTTGAAATCGGACGCTGGAAATGTGGTGAAACGCCTGGAAGGAGTAACTCAGGTAGATAACCAGATTGAGGTGCTCCCGCTGAGCCCGAATGACGATCGGATTCGCCAAGCGGTATATCGCGCCATTTACGGCAGTACCGCGTTATCGACGCGCTACGGATTTCAGGCTGTACCCTCTATTCACATCATTGTGAGGAACGGGCAAGTTACTCTCGAAGGCGTGGTGGCGAATGAGGCCGATAAGAATATCGCCAATATTCAGGCTAACGGTGTTTCGGGCGTGTTTTCCGTGACGAACAACCTTCGCGTGGAAAAGTAAGTCCGGTAGACATAGGCGGCACCGTAGATACTGACGCCTAACGCCACCGCGAACACCGCGTTTGAAAACAGAGCGGCGATGGATGTGGAGAGGAATGCCGCCGCATCCACTCGCCGCATTTTTGCGAGCCGCCTCCACATGCTCCATTCCATGAGCCGTACACCCATCCAGGCGGTGACTCCGGCCAACGCGGCCACCGGCAGATGCTGGATAATCCCACTGCCTTCCGTCACGAACAACACCAGGAATGCCGCGTGAATCAGGTTCGAGAGGCGTGTGGTGCCTCCGCATTGGACATTCGCCAGCGAGCGAGCCGGGATGCCTACACTCATGGGCGCGGCGAACATTCCGGCGGCCAGATTGGCAATACCGTAAGCGCCCAATTCGCGATCGGCATCGGCCTTCTTCATGGCAGTGTGGCGACCGCGGAAATGTTCCACCACCCGGGATGTCACCAGCAGGTTGACAGACGTTACAAACGCCAAGCCGAAGCCGGCAGGTAAGACGGTATAGACATCGGAAGGCCGCCAGGCGAAGCCAATGAACGGCGGCACGGTGGAGGGGAGAGAGCCAACCTCACGGGAGTTCCAACCAAAGATGACGGCGGCTAAAACCGCAACACCGATCCCCAACAGCGGAGCCGGGAGCCGATACGAAATTCGCGTGCAAAGCGACGCGACAATCACCACGACCAGCGCGGTGAGAGTAGTGCTCCAACGCAGGTTCGGCAGGTTCATTATGCACTCTCGCAGTTGCCCGAAGAGGCTGGAATCCGCTGAGTGCGCGGGGTATCCGAAAATTGTGCGGAACTGAGAAATCACCATCATGCCGCCGATGCCGCAGGAAAAGCCGGCCATTACGGGATGCGGCACCAGAGCGACATACCTTCCCAGACGCAGCGTGCTGAAGACCAGCATCAGCACAGCCGCCACCATGGACACTTTCGCCGCGCCGCCGATTCCCTGCTCGTGCACGGCAACCAGGATGAACGGAACAGTCACGGACGAGACCCCACCGATCATGACGGGGTTCCTGCCGAGCAGCGCCGTGATGGGCGCGGTGAGTATGGACGTGAAGACGCCCAGGATCGGCGGAAGCCCCATGGGAGAGGCCATCGCCAGACGGTAGGGGACTGCGATCAGCGACGCGATAAAGCCGCCGAACAGGTCCCCGCTGAGCGCGCTCCACGTGTATGACGTGAGGCGCTTTCTCATCGTTGTGAGAAACCCGAGACGCCGGGTTTGGTGAGAAACCCGAGACGCCGGGTTCGCTTAGCCTAAGACTTTCTTGGTGGCAACCTTGAACTTCGCCATTTCATCGGCCGTACCCACCGTGATGCGGCTATAAGTGGGCCATGCTGCCCAGGGGCGGCCGACGTAGACATTCAGCTTGGCCATCTTTTCCATGTATTCCCTAGCCGGCTGCTTGGTGTCCAGCATGAAGCAGTTCGAATCGGAAGGAATGAAGCTGTAGCCGTTCTTGGCGAGGAAGTCGAAAGTATCCTGGCGAATATTGCGCATATCGCGCTTGCGGGTGGGCACCAGCGTCTTCACTTTGAGCGACGTTTCCGCGCCCACCATGCCCGTGATGGGCAGGGCACCGGCGGAGTAGCCTCTCATCTTGGCCAACAGATCCGGGCGGCCGATGGCGGCACCGGCGCGCAGACCGGCCATACCGAAGAGCTTCGAGAACGTGCGCAGGATGACCACTTCCTTATCGGCGGCAACCAGGTCAGAACCGGGCGTGGCTTCGGAGAAGTGCAGGTAGGCTTCATCCAGCAGAAGGATGGAACCGGCCGGCTTGTTGGCCAGCGCCCATTCAATGTCCGCCCGCTTGGTCAGCGTGCCCGTGGGGTTGTTCGGGTTGCAAATGTAGATGACGCCGGCATTGGGGTCGGCCGCCACCATGGCCTTCACGTCATGGGAATAGTCTTTCGCCAGGGGCACCATGATGGTCTTCGCGCCAACGAACTTCGCCGCGCGTGGGCCGGCTTCATAACCGGGGTCGGCCACCACCAGGCTCTTGGTAGGGGAGGTGAACGCCATCACGGAGGTGTGCAGAGGCTCGCTGGAACCCGCGTACGGCTGCACGTATTCGGGCTTTACGCCTTCGATATCGGCCAGGGTCTTGGCAAAGCTAAAAGTGTTTTCGTACATGTACCGGCCACCCTTCTTGACGATGCTGTAGATGGCCTCCGCGGCTTCGGGACAGGGCCCGAGCGGATTCTCATTTGCATTGATCTTCACGGCATCGGCCGGAATGTCTTTCACCATGGAGAGCTGCGCCAGCGCGCTCTCGTTGTAAAAAGGAAGGGCGGCTCCCGCTGTAAGGAGGGAGGCGAATCGGCCCAGGGACCGTCGGGAAAAGCCGCGCTTCAGAAGTTCGCTCGTTTGATCTGCGTTGAGGATATTGCTCATTCGATGAGTCTCCGGTGTTACGGGGTTAAAGGGCTAAGGTTGGAACTGCAGACAAACAGGGTCGAACGGCGCACCACGCGGCACCTGCACCGGATTCTACACCCATTTGTCTGCAATTCGTCATAAAGGGCGGTGACGTCAGAAGGAGAATCGCATCGCCAATTGCAGTTGGCGGGAGAAATTCGCCTGTGAAGTGATCTTGCCGAAGCTTCCACTTCCGACTGACACGTTCGGCCCATAGAACAGAGGCGTGTTGGTGGCGTTCAAAGCTTCCAGGCGGAACTGACCCTTGAAGCGTTCCGTAATAGTGAAGTTCTTGAAAAGCGAAGCATCGGTGTTTGCCATGCCGGGACCGCGCATGTTGATGGTGCGGGCCAGGTTGCCGAATGTTCCACGCGGCGAGAGTGAGAAAGCCGCCGGGTTGATGTAGTTGTTGAGCCGGTTGTTCAGATCGCCGCTGGTGGTGGGATCGATTCCGGTCGCGCTCGGGCGCTGGCTGGCATACCCGAAGATGGAGTTGTTGTTCGTCGACTGCGAAATCTGCAGCGGGAAGCCGGTTCGCAACGAAGAGACCGTGTTGATGGACCATCCGCCGATGATGGTATCCATCAGGCGATTGGCACCGCTGGCGAAGGGCTTGCCTTTGCCGAACGGCAGCTCATAAGAAATGGACGTGACCGAGTTCCAGGGGGTGTTGATGTTGGAGAGGCCATACTCCGCCGCGGTGTTGTAGGGGTTTTGAGGTCCCTTGGCGCCGCTGTTCAGCGTGTTGCCTACGCCGCCGCCACTCGCATCCAGATTGCGGGAGAAGGTGAGTGAGGTCAGGAAAGACAGACCATGGCTGAACCGTTTCTGCGCTTTGAAGATCGCTGAATCGTATTGCGCGTGGTTGTAGCTGGCGTACGAAACGTTGATGGTGCCGTAAGTGGGATAAGGCAGCAGCAACTGATATTGGCCTACCGTAGCGCCGGCGATGATACCCTTTCCACCGTGTTCGTAAAAAGGGTTCGCGAC
>JBBROT010000142.1:0-8277 GCA_038229155.1 Bryobacterales bacterium
CAGCGGGCGAATCGAAACTGAGCGCCGCCGCGGCCACGTCCTTCGAGTGGGGACGCCTGCCCGCCGAAAGCGACACACTCCCAATGCAGCCCAATTCCAGCGCAGCCAGCACCGCAAGTAAAGTTCGGTTCACCAACAGAAAAAGTGCCTCCACTTATGGTGACACGTCCCGCCACATGAATGAATAAACCAAATTTCATTCACCGATTTTTAAATTTTTCTTTCCATTCCCCTCAATCACTTACGGCCCTCCCACGGTCCGCTTCAAAAATTGCTGCTATGTCTGAAACCGGAAACGACAACATGACCGATTACCAGGCTTTCTCCGACGCACTGATGGCTGATCTCGCCCCCACGGGCATGGTTGAGCAGCAACTCGCTCAGCGCATCGTCGACCTTCACTGGCGCATGGACCGCGCGCTTGCGCTGGAAACCAATCTCCTCTCGCTTGCGCATCTGGAACCCGCGCCCGAATACCTGCTGAAGATTGAAGATTCCGTGGTGCGCCTCAAGATGCTACAGGCCAATTCTTTCATCGCGCACCACAAACAATTGAACAGGATACAGATCCAGGAAGAACGGATTTCCCAAAGCCTGCTCCTGGCCCTGAAGGAGTTCACCGCGCTTCAGAGACACCGCGTAGCTGGCGCTGGCCGTTTGCCTTATTCCTCCAGGAGTTCCAAGAACGCCGCCGCCGCATAGCTCAGCCCCCGCTGCGAGTGCCGCACCAGGTGAATCTTCCGTTCTACCGTAATTTCTTTCACCTTCACGACCCGCAGCAGGCCTTGTGTCAACTCACTCTCCACACACATGCGCGGCAGAAACGCCACCCCCACATTTGCCAGCACAAGCTTGCGAATCGTCTCCACCGTGGGCATTTCGATATTCATATTCAACGGAACCTGGTGCCGCTGAAACTCGCGCAGCACCGCTTCCCGGTAAGGCGAAAGCACGTTGTGCGCGATAAAATTCTCCTCACCCAACTCCGCAATCGAAATCGTATTTGCGTTCGCCAACCGATGCAGAGGCGACACCACGAATACCAGAGAATCCGTATAAATCACCTTAGTCGTCAGGTGATGATCGCCCGGCGCGTAGCTGATCACCCCCAGTTCCAGGTTCCCGTTCAGAATTTCGCTGGGCACTTTGCTGGAAAGGCTACGTCTTACCTGCACTTTTACTTTTGGGTATAGCCGCCGGTACCGTTCAATGTGCTGCAATAAATAAAGTGTTGTCGATTCGTTCGCCCCAATGGTCAGCCGCCCGGCGGAATTGTCACGCAATTCCGTTAGTGAGTTCTGCAGTTCCGCTTCAAGGTTCTCGAACCGGCGCGCGTAATCCAGAACCGTGCGGCCGGCCTCCGTCAACAACATCTCCTTGGCCGAGCGATCAATCAACTTTTCACCAAGCTGCAATTCGAGCCGCTGCAGCGCCAATGAGACAGCCGGTTGTGTGCGGAACAAGCGCTCCGCCGCGCGCGAAAAGCTCTTCTCGCTCGCGACGGTCAAGAACACATGAAGCGGGTACAGTTCCATTAATCGAAATTATAGCCATCCAGCGCACTATAAGGTACGGCAAAGGAGTGGAACGCTTTTGATCACCACGGAAATCGATTCACCGAAACCCGCCCACCGCGCGGAAGTCGAATCCGGCGAACGCTTCGAATTCGGTGCCAACTGGGCCCAATTCCTGCGCCTGCTTAATGAGGACCGCATCCGCACTGCAGTGGAATCGCTCCAAGCCATGCTCGGCCTCACCTCGCTTTCCGGCTTGCGCATGCTCGACGCCGGGTCAGGCAGCGGTCTTTTCAGCCTCGCCGCCCGCCGGCTGGGGGCGCAAGTTCATTCCTTCGATTACGATCCCGCCTCGGTCAACTGTACCGCCGAACTTCGCCGGCGCTATTTTCCCGATGACCCGAACTGGACGGTCCAGGAAGCTTCCGTCCTCGATCCGGAATACCTCGCCGGCCTGGGCAGTTTTGACATCGTGTATTCCTGGGGCGTGCTTCACCATACGGGCTCCATGTGGCAGGCGCTTGAAAATGTTGCCCCGGTGGTGAGGCCCGGCGGTTTGCTCTTCATCGCGATCTATAACGATCAAGGCAACAAGAGCCAGCGCTGGCTGGCGGTCAAGAAGCTTTACAACCGAGTCCCCAAGCCGCTTAAATCCGTTTACGCGGGCATCATCTGCGTGAACCTTTATTGGCGGAGCTGGGTCAAGGACGCCCTCCGGCTGCACCCCTTCGAGCAATGGCGCGAGTACGGCAGGCTGCGCGGCATGTCTCCCTGGCGCGATGTGGTCGATTGGGTGGGCGGGTACCCATTCGAAGTCGCCAAACCGGAAGAGCTGTTCGAATTTTTCCTGCAACGCGGCTTTGAACTTCGCAAGATGGTCACCGCCGGCGGCAGCCTGGGCTGCAACGAACTCGTATTCCGGAAGTCATAACGCGTGCGTGGTCACGCCCTAGCGCAAGACGAATCGCAAAGGCCAATCCGCGCACTTTGTGATGCCGATTCGCGCCGTGGTCACAATCCGCGAAGAATCCACCGGTGCCCGCTCTTCCACCCGCAACGCGCCACTTGTCACGTCCGCGCCGTTCAGCGCGCGAGTGATTCCCAAAGCCTGAGTCAACTTGCCCGGCCCATTCGCCAGATCGCGTTCTTTTACCTTGCCACGCCGCTCCCGCATCAGCTCCAAACCGCGCTCCGGCGCAATCGCGCGCAACAACACGCACCCCGGATGGCCTTCCGGTTCGGCAATCAGATTCAGGCACTCGTGCAGTCCGTAGTTCAGATAGATATAGGCGTGCCCCGGTGGCCCGAAAATCACAGCGGTGCGTTGCGTTCTGCCGCGTGCCGAATGGCTGGCCAGGTCTTCGCCGCCCAGATAAGCTTCCGTCTCCGTAATCACTCCCGCCGTCTCGCCATGCACCAGCAGTTGCCCCAACAGGGCGCGCGCCACCTCCGCCGCCGGCCGCGCGTAAAAACATCGTGGGAGAATGGCTTTCACTCGCCTCATTATGCGTTTGTTTACCGCACTCGATATCGGCCCGCAAATTCGTGAAGACCTCGTTGCATTAATAGCCGGGTTACAGCCTCTGGCGCGCCTGAGGTGGAGCCCCGCCGCGAACCTGCACATCACCACCAAGTTCATCGGCGAATGGCCGGCGCATCGGCTCGCCGAACTAGCCGAAGTGCTACCCGCCGGTCTCCCCGAGCCGAAAGTCACTATCAGCGGCGTGGGCTTTTTCCCGAACGACCGTTATCCCAAAGTTTTCTTCGCGCGCGTCGCGCCCTCGGCCGAACTCACTGCTCTCGCCCAACACACCGGCGCCGCTTTGCAGGCACTTGGAATCGCGCCGGAAAAGCACCCCTATCGTCCCCACGTCACGCTGGCGCGCATTCCCGAAGCCACACGGCTTCACGGTCTGCGGGAGCGGCTGGATCAGCTACAGCCCGGCTATTTCGGCACCTTCCCGGCTTCTGAATTTGCCTTATATGAAAGCCGCGGCGGCCATTACACCAAGTTGCAAAGCTTCCCGCTTCAGGTGCTTGCCCGCTGATGCAATGGCTCTTGCTCCCGCTCGCGTACCTGCTGGGCGGAATTCCCTTCGGCTTCCTTCTGGTGAAGTGGAAGACCGGGCTCGATGTGCGCTCGCAGGGCAGCGGAAACATCGGTGCCACCAACGTTCACCGGGCCGCGGGACGCCTGGCCGGCATGGCCACTCTGTTCCTCGATGCCGCGAAGGGCTATCTGGCTGTCTGGCTCGCGTTCCGTCTTTCCGGGGGAAGTGGCGCATGGGCCGCGGCCGCGGCAGTCTGCGTTATGCTAGGCCACATTTTCACGCCGTTTCTTGGTTTCAAGGGCGGCAAAGGAGTCGCCACTTTCCTGGGAGCGTTTCTTGCGCTCGCACCCGCAGCCACGGCCGCCGTCACCGTGGTTTTCCTGGTCACGCTGTTCTTCTCGCGCACGATCTCTCTCGGTTCCATCCTGGGTGGAGCAACGTTCCCCTTGGCGGTATGGCTGATCGGCCGTCCCGAATGGCCCCTCATGACCGCCTCAATACTCTGCTGCGCTCTGGTTCTGTGGAGACACAGGGAAAATGCGCAGCGTATCCGCAACGGCACTGAACGCGTGTTCGCCTGGGGCGGCATCAAGCGGAAATGAAGCGGCCGGCAGTTGTGGGTGCCGGTAGTTGGGGCACGGCTCTTGCGCTGGTGCTGGCGCGTCAAGGGCTTCCGGTTCGCTTGTGGGTGCACGATACTGAACATGCCCGCCTCATGGTAGAGGATCGCGTGAATCACTCATACCTGCCCGGCTTTCCGCTTCCCAAAACGATCGAAATCCATTCGGATGTTCACTCCTGCGTGGCCCACGCCGACTCAGTCACCTTCGCCGTTCCGTCTCACACTTTCCGTGAAGTACTCGCTTGCGCCGCTTCCGGTCTCTCTCCCGAAGCCACGCTGATCAGCGCCTCGAAGGGACTGGAGGAACACACGCTGCTGCGCATGTCGGCGGTCATCGAGCAGGTGCTCGGCTCGGACAAGATAGTTGTTCTTTCCGGGCCCAGCTTCGCGCGTGAAGTGGCTTCCGGGCAGCCCACGGCGCTTGTCGCCGCGTCGGCTGAACTCGATCTTGCAGAGCAAGTGCAAAGCCTCTATAGCGATTCGCGGTTCCGCGTCTACGCCAGTTCCGATGTCATCGGGGCCGAGCTGGGTGGCGCGGTCAAGAACGTAATCGCCATCGCCGCCGGGGTATGCCACGGTCTGCAACTCGGTGACAACGCCGTCGCCGCGCTTATCACTCGCGGCCTGGCGGAAATGTCACGCCTCGCCGCCGCGCTGGGTGCCCAGCCGCAAACGTTGGGCGGCTTGACCGGCTTGGGCGATCTGGTGCTCACCTGCACGGGCGAATTGAGCCGCAACCGTCAGGTCGGCATCCAATTGGCCCAGGGCCGCACGCTCGAACAGATCACTCGCGGGATGAAGTCTGTCGCCGAAGGCGTGCGAACCACGGACGCAGTGGTACAACTCGGGACACGCCACCATGTGGCTCTACCCATTTCGGAACAGATGCACGCGGTACTCTACGGGCATCGCTCCCCCCGTGAAGCCATCGGGTTTCTGATGGAACGGTCGCTCCGTGGCGAATGACGGGGCGCTCGGGCGAGCCCGCCTGAACATCTTTTCATTTTCGGGCGCGAAACCTTTCAGGACACAAGGGGTTAACACTGGCATGGGGCCCATAACGGCTCCGGATACCGACGCCCAGTTGATGCTTCGTGTCCGGGACGGTGACGGGGCCAGTTTCAGTCTGCTGCTAGAGAAGCACAGGTCGTCGGTAATTCATTTTTTGTATCGTATGGTGCAGGATTTTGCGGTTGCCGAAGAACTGGGGCAGGAGGTGTTTCTGCGTGTCTATCGGTCCCGGGCCACTTATGAGCCGACGGCTAAATTCACCACCTGGCTCTTCCGGATTGCCACCCATCTGGCCCTGAACTGGCTTCGGGACGGCAGGCATGAACGCGCGCAGGAGCGGTTGGACGAGGAAAAGGACGGCGCGCCGGTGTTACAGGTGTCTGACCGGAAGCCTTCCGTGGAATCGCGGATGGTGTACGAAGTGAAATTGAATGAGGTGCGCGGCGCGATTGCGGCTTTGCCCGACAAGCAGCGTGCCGCGGTGTTGATGCACAAGTACGACGAAATGGAATATTCGCAGATTGCGGGAGTGCTGAGTTGTTCGGAATCGGCGGTGAAGTCTCTGTTGTTCCGCGCGTATGAGACCTTGCGCGCTCGCTTGGCGCACATGGCGTAACGATATGAAATTTTCTGAAGAGGGGTCCAAAATGAAATGCGGTTTGAAGGAAAGCGAACGGGCGGAATTGCTGCTGCGGAATACAAGCGAAGCGGCCACCAATCACTTTGGGCAGTGCTCTTCCTGCCGCCGCGCGTCTCTCCAGCAGGCCGCTCTGTGGCAGGCTCTCGATAGCTGGAACGTGCCCCCGGTCAGTTCCGGTTTCAATCGCAACCTCTACGCCAGGATCGATGCCGCCGCCGCCGAAACATGGTATGAACGTCTGGCTGCCGCCATCCGGCCCCTGTTTGCTCAGCCGGCTTGGGCGCTGGGTATGGCTGGCGCTTTGTTCGTGGCCGGATTCGTGTTGGACCACAAGTCTGCCACTACCGGCGCGGTACATGCCCCCACTGTTCAGGTATCGAGCATCGAAGCCGATCAAGTGGAGAAAACGCTTGAAGATCTTGAAATGCTGCGCCAATTCGATTTAGCTTCGGAAGAGAAAGAAGCTGCTTCAAAATCGATGTAAGTGAAGATGGGAAATTCAGCGTGAAAATTGCATCTCCAATTCGTTCGGTACTTCTGTTGGGATGCGCCGCATTTCCGCCGTGTGCGGCAATCGCGCAGCATGTGCCCCGGCCTTTAAACCGTCCCGCGCCTCGCGCTCGTCCGCGGCAAGGTGATGCCAATGGCGAAGCGGGAGGCAGGGAAGTTCCCAAGCGGGATTCCGAGCAGCAGATCGACCGGCTCGAAAAAATGAGCCCCGCTGAACGCCGCGCCGCACTCGAAGCGCTGCCGGTCGATCGCCGGGAACGCATCGAGAAGCGTCTTTCACATCTGCAGCGCCTTTCTCCTGAACAGCGCGCCCAACTGGAAAAACGCCTGGAGCGTTTCCAGAACCTGCCTTCGAATCGCCAAGCGGAAATCAGAAAGATCGCTCAAAGCATACAGCAGCTTCCCCGGGAAAGGAAGATCGCAGTCCGGCAGGAGTTGGATACGTTACGCATGCTGCCCGAAGGTGAGCGGCAATCCCGCTTGCAAAGCTCCACCTGGAAAAATCAGTTCAGGCCTCAGGAGCAGGAAATTTTGAAGCAATCTTCCGAGCTTCTGCCGCAGCAGCCATAAAAAAGGGCAGACTTTTCAGCCTGCCCATGAGACTCTGCTGCCGGCTGGCAAGCGGTTTATAGCTTGGCGGCGGGGACGCCAGCCTCGACGTGAGCATCCAGCATCTTCTGCAACTCTGATTTGCCGACCGCGCCAACGCGCTGGTCCACAATCTTGCCGCCCTTGAAGAGCAGCAACGCCGGAATGCCCCGGATCTGATAGCGGGCCGCTGTCTGGCCGTTATCGTCAACGTTCAGCTTCCCGATCTTTGCCTTGCCCTTGTAGTCTTCGGCAATCTGATCGATAGTCGGCGTCATTTGGCGGCAAGGTCCGCACCATTCCGCCCAGAAATCCACCAGTACCGGTGTTTCGGACTTTAAAACCTCCGAGTCGAATGCGGAGTCTGTAAACGTAAGTGTGTTTGTGCCTGCCATAAAGTTGCCTCGCTTATCTTTTTGATGAACTACAACGCCTAGGGATTCAGCAGGCGCAAATACAGCTTGTCGTACTCCCTGGCGGAGCGTCCCCAGGAAAAATCACGTGCCATGCCGACCCTCATCATAGCGTGCCACTCCTTTCTGCTTCCATAGAGAGCGAATGCGCGTCCGATAGCCTCCGTGAAGGCGTCGACAGAGTACAAGGCAAATTTATAGCCAGTTTCAGCGTCGATGGTGTCATCGAGACCGCCGGTGGCGCGGACTACCGGGACGGTGCCGTAGCGGAGGCTGTAAATCTGGTTCAGGCCGCATGGCTCATAGCGCGACGGCATCAGGAACATGTCGGAGCCAGCCTCAATCCGATGTGCCAACCCGTCGTCATATCCGATGCGAACTCCCACGCGATCCGGAAACTGCTGCGCCAGGTCGCGAAAGAGGTTTTCATATTCCGGCTCGCCGCTCCCCAATGCCACAAAGCAAAACTTCTCATCGGCAAAAAGCCTCGGCAACGCTTCGGCAATCAGGTCGCAGCCCTTCTGGCTCGTGAAGCGGGATACGATTCCCACCAGCGGTACGTCCGCATCCAAAGGAAGGTTGAACTCCCGCAGAAGGGCGGCTTTACATTCGGCTTTGCCTTCGAGAGCCTCCGAGCTGTAGTGAGCCGGGATCAGCGAATCGGTCTCTGGATTCCACCTGCTGTAATCGACGCCATTCAGAATCCCGGTCAGCGTGGAGCGGCGATCCCGCAGCAAGCCGTCAAGCCCGAACCCGAATTCCGGCGTCTGGATCTCTTCGGCATAGCGGCGGCTCACGGTGGTCAGCCAATCGCTAAACACGAGCCCGGCTTTCAGGTAATTGACCTGCCCGTAGAATTCCAGGCCGCCAGGCGTAAAGTAGGCTGGGTCCACTCCGATCTGCGCCAGCACGGCCGCCGGGAACAGGC
>JBBROT010000143.1:0-8241 GCA_038229155.1 Bryobacterales bacterium
ATTTCGCGCAGGCTGGTTCGTTCGCCCCATCCTTCTTCAGCTCTCAGGCACGCGCGCAGAGCCTGACGAACAATGTCGAAAGCGCCGCCCTCATCCCCAAACACATGACCCCAACCGCCGACGCGGCGGACCTCGCCCTGTGGGCCGCGACCCATGGCAATGGAGCCGGTGCCGGCGATGGTGATCACTCCCGGCTCGCCCTCCAGCGCCCCGGAAAGCGCGATCAGAGCGTCGTCTGTAATCAGCCATCGCCGCGCGGGCACGGCTTGTTTCAGTATCGCGATCTTGTCCTCCGGCCCACCGCTCATGCCGAAGCAAGCGGCTTCAAAAAGAGGGGAAACCGGAATGCCGGCGCTCTCGCAAGCCGCCGTAACGCATTCGCGCACCACGCGCTCCAACTTGGCGGTGGCTTCCGCGCCGCTGGTATGGTTGCATGGCCCGGCAGTCCCACGGCCCAGTATTTCGCCATCCGCATTGGCGACGAGAGCCGTGGTTCCCGATTGGCCGCCGTCCACTCCCAGGAACAACTCGCTCATATCGTTTTATCTTTCGCGTAACATACATGCGCGATTCCGCACTCGGCGCAACGCGGATTTCGCGCGATACACAAGGCGCGGCCATGGTGAATCAACTGATGCGAGAAGAGTATCCAACGGTCCTGTGGAATCTGCTTGCTAAGGTCGGCCTCAATCTTCACGGGATCGGCATTCTTTGTCAGGTCCAAGCGGTTCGCCAATCGCTGAACGTGCGTATCCACCACAATGCCCGAAGGGATGCCGTAGCCCGAACCAAGCACCACGTTCGCCGTCTTTCTCGCGGCGCCCGGAATGCGCAGCATCTCTTCCATGGTCTTCGGCACGTGCCCGCCAAACTTCGTCAGCACGGCTTGCGCGGCACCCACAATGCTCTTGGCTTTGTTGTTGAAGAAGCCGGTGGAGCGGATATCGTTCGCCAGCACCTCCGGCTTCACAGCGGCAAAATCTTCAGGTGCCGGATACTTCTGGAACAGCCCGGGCGTCACCAGATTCACGCGCTTATCGGTGCATTGCGCGGACAGGATGGTAGCCACCAGCAGTTCCCAGGGCGAGGAGTGCGTCAAGGCGCAGACCGCGTCAGGGTAGGCGTGGTCAAGCCATTTCAGTATGGTTTCCAGGCGCGCGCGCCGCTCGGCCAGGTTCTTGGGGCGCGCTACTTTCACTTTTTGAGGCACGCCCGGCATACTAACATGGGCCTTGCGCCGGTCACTCCCGCTTCTGGCCGCCGCGCTGCTCGCTTATGGCGGGGCGCTGCGCGGCAGCTTCCACTTCGACGATTATTCGCTGCTGGCGAACCCGCTCATCACGTCCGGCGAAGGCCTTTGGCGGATGTGGCAGCCCTTGCAGACAAGGCCGCTCACCAATCTTACGCTGTGGCTTAATTACAGGTTGGGCGGCGCTGACCCAATCGGCTACCATGCTCTCAATCTGGCGCTTCATCTGGCTGCGGTGGCATTGCTTTTCTATGCGCTAAAGCAACTCATTCCAGAAGCCGCCGCATTCTGGGGAGCGCTGCTTTTCGCGGTGCATCCTATTCAATCCGAAGCCGTGAACTATGTATTCGCGCGCGGCACGCTACTTAGCACAGTCTTCTGTCTGGCCTGCTTGATCTTCTGGTTGCGCAGGAAACACTGGGCCGCCATCGCGCTCTTCGCCTGTGCTCTATTAGCAAAGGAAGAGTGCGTCACGTTTCCGCTGGTGCTGTTGTTGTTTACACCCGGCCGCGCGCGATGGCGCACATTCGCAATCATGATTGGCACAGCCAGTTTGGCTGGTGTGCGCGCCGTCTGGTCTACCGCTCACACTCCCGGTTCAGGCGCGGGTTTCACCGCCGGCGTCACACCTTGGGAATATGCCGCCGCGCAAGGTGCTGCTCTAGGGCGCTACTTTCAATTGCTTGTGGTTCCCTGGGGCTTCACGATTGAGCCCACGGTATCCGCACCAGTCATGGTCCGCGCGCTCGCTTGGCTTGGCATCGGTTGCCTCGCGGCCGCGGCCTGGAAATTCCGCCACCGATTTCCCTCGGCGCTCTGGGTGGTGGCCGCGCTCATCCTGCTCATCCCGAGTTCCACAATCTTTCCGGCGACCGATCTGGCGGCTGACCGGCGCATGTACTTGCCCATGGTGGCCTTCGCCGCGGCGTTCGGCCTGGTCACTCCGCAGCTCGGGAAATACGGTCCCGCGGCGATTGCGATCGGACTCACGATCCTCAGCTTCCTCCGCACCGAGACCTGGCGCACCGAGCGGGCCTTATGGAGCGAGGCCGTACAACGTTCGCCCACGCACGCGCGACCTTTGATTCAACTCGCGCGCGCAGCTCCCCCATCCGAAGCCGGCGCCCTGCTCACGCAAGCCAAAGCTCTTGAGCCGGACAACGGAAGTGTCTATTCCGAACTCGGGCGCTTGTGGCTGAACAGCGGTCGCTACGATCTTGCACTAGGAGAATTCGGCCGGGCGCTCGCGCTGCAACCAAACGATGCGAATGCGCTCAACAATCGGGGTGCCGCCCTGCTGGGCCTGAAACAGGAACGCGCCGCCCGCCAGGATTTCGAACGCGCCTTGAAGGTTGACCCTTGCGTTCTAGCGGCCAGAAACAATCTGCGCGCGCTCGGTGCCGCCGAGTTGCCGCCCTGCCCCGCTATTGAGAAGTAAGCTGCACTTCAGCGGTCATGTTCTGCCAATCCGGCAGTTCATACACCTTCAGCTTGGTCTTCAGCGGAGTGGTGATCTCTTTGGCTTCGTTCGGCCCCAGGCTGTTGATCTTGAAAGTGAAGGTACCCACGGAATCTTCTTCCGAACGGGACGTGCTGGCCCATAGGGTCACGTTCGCGGTCAGGTCATTCAACTCGGCCGTACCGTGATTCACGGCGATAAAGCGGGCTTGCGCTTTCTTCTTCGGGTCCTGCGTCAGCCGGATACCCACCACCTCCACATACTTCTGCAGCGGGTTCGTGGCCTTCACCTTCAGAATTGCCGCGGGGGTTTCTCCGCCGGTGAAACCAGCCTTGCCGCCACCGAAGCGCTGGTAGCCGAAATAGAGCAGCGCCCCCAAACCGAGAAACGCCAGAGCAAACAGCGGCACCAGCAGCCAGGTGGGCATACCTGATTTGGCCGGAGGAGCATGAGCGGCGGGCGCGGATCGGCGCGATTCGAAACGCGGCGTCTCCTGCGCGGGCGGATCGGGCAGCCTGACTGGCGGAGCCTCACGAACCGGCGGAGGCTCGAACGCCCTGGTCACCGGAGGCGCGGGCGGCGGCGGAATCACCTCTTCCGCAACAGGCGCTTCTTCCACCGCTGCCTTTGCCGCCACCTGCTCCAGCGCCAGATCCTCGCGCTGGCAGTTCGCGCATTCGGTATCGGAAGCTCGATTTTCCCGCCCGCAGCGCGGGCATATCCAGGAGAACATGTCACCTTCAATCTAGCGCGATGTAATACAACGGTCTTGTGGACACTCCCGCTCCGCGCTTCGGCATTCTGCCCGGCGCATTCAATCCGCCCACCGTCGCGCACCTGGCATTAGCCGAAGCCGCGCTCAAAACCGTAGACCGCGTGATCTTCGTTCTGCCCGAAACTCTGCCTCACAAAGATTACTCGGGCGTTTCCTTTTCCACACGCTGGGATCTATTGCTAAAAGCAACCGCACACGATGCCCGGTTCCAGGTGGCAAGCACGAAAGGCGGGTTACTGATTGAGATCGCGCGTGAGCTGCGTTCACGTTTGCCGGAGCGTGCCGAACTCGAGTTTCTGTGCGGGCGCGATGCCGCCGAGCGCATTGTGAACTGGCAATACGAAACACCCGATGCCTTTCCTGAAATGCTTCAGGAGTTCGGCCTGCTGGTGGCTCCGCGCGCGGGCGATTACATCGTCCCGGAGCGATATCGCCATCGCATCTCCACCGTGCCGCTCGCGCCGGAATATCAGGCCATGTCCGCCACGGAAGTGCGCCGCAGCATCCGTCAAGGGACCGGCTGGCGGCATCTTGTACCCGCCGCCATCCAGGACAGCGTGGAATCGCTTTATGGCTCTGGCGGCCGCGAAGAGAGCCTCTGAACCAGCGCCATGGCATCTTGCGGCGTTGCGATTTCGCCATTGAGCTGCGCCTCTTCCACAGCATGCAACAGCGCCTTGAACGGCGGCCCTGGCCGGTACCCCGCGTCAATCAGATCCTTGCCGGAGATCAGCGGCTTCGGCATCAGAACTTCCGGCGGAAGCTCCTCGCGCCGCCCGCCGATCCATTCGTAGTTCGCCAGCGACCCGTGGCTCGATAGACAATCCAGCCGGTGCAACGCCATGTGTTCCTCAAAGCGCGGCATGCGAAGGAAGCGCTTGATGGTGCTCTCTTTCATGCGCGGCACATCTTTAAATTTCATGTGGTTCGCAATCAGCGCCAGCACCTGCTCAATGGTTTCGTTCGAATAGCGAAGCCGGTTCAATATCTCTCTTGCGATGCGAACGCCTTCCTCCACATGGCCGTTGAAGCGAATGCGGTCGGGGGCACGTTCGAACGTGGCGGGCTTCCCCACATCGTGCAGCAGCACGCCCAGCGCGAGAGTGAGGGGCGGATGATCCAAGCCATCCAGCATGATCATGGTGTGGGTCCATACATCGCCTTCGGGATGAAACTCGGGCGGCTGCTCCACGCCTTGCAGCGCCTTGATCTCGGGAAGAATCGCGGCGAGCAGTCTCGTTTGGTCCATCAGTTCAAAGGCGCGGCGCGGGTGAGCGGACGTCAGCATGAGCGAAAGCTCGTCGCGAACGCGTTCCGCGGAAACGCCGGCAACGCTGCTGGCATTGCGCTGTATAGCGGCAAACGTCTCAGGCTCAATCTGGAAATTCAATCGGGCGGCAAACCGCACCGCGCGTAACAGCCTCAGGTGGTCCTCACGGAAACGTTCGTCAGCCTGCCCGATGGCACGCACCACACCGTTCGCCAGATCTTCGCGCCCGTGGACGAAATCAAGCACCTCGCCAGAATCGGGATCCATTAAGAGCGCGTTAATGGTGAAATCGCGCCGGAGGACATCCTCCTTCGGGTCGGTCTGGAACTTCACTTCGAGCGGTCTGCGGCCGTCACGGTATTCATGGTCGTTGCGAAACGTCGCCACTTCCACTTGTGCGGAATCTTCGCGCACCAGCACTACGCCGAAGCTCGATCCCACCAGCAGCGAGTGCGGGAAGAGACCCATCACAGCGTCCGGGCGAGCCGCCGTCGCCACATCGTAATCTTTCGCGTTCAGACCCAGCAGCAGATCGCGAACGCACCCGCCCACCAGATAAGCCGCATGTCCGTTTTCCCGCAGCCTGCGCACCACAGCCGTCGCAAGATTCCGAGCCTCCATTCGCTTATTGTCCCCATAAACGGAATCGATGACGCGCCTTTGTCATAAATCTTCTACACTCAAATGGATCTTTCAAACTATTGATGGCTAAGCGGACCGCTGTTCCGGACCTTGCAAAAAATGCAGGTCCAGCGAAGATTGTTGTAGCTACAACCGTCGCGTTATCGTTCATCTCCTTCTGGCGCGCCGCCTCCATCGTCCTCAGTGACCTTGCCTCTTCAGCTTTCTACGCCGGCGGCATTGCCGAACATGCAATCGGCAAGAGCGCACCCTGGTTCATTTTGGCGGTCATGCTGTTCAGTTTTGCTGTGCGCTCCGTCTATATGGAGAGCAGCAGCATGTACGTTCGCGGAGGCGTTTATGTAGTGGTCCGCGATTCCATGGGCCCGTTCGCCGCACGCCTTTCCGTTTCGGCGCTACTGTTCGATTACGTGCTGACAGGCCCCATCAGCGTGGTGGTGGCCGGGCAATACCTGGCCGGGCTGATCAATGAGATCAGCGAGTTGATGCACTCGCCGTTACGCATACCCGCCGACATGTTCTCGGCTGTGTTCGGCATCGCGGTCACCATTTACTTCTGGCTCACCAACATGAAGGGCATTCATGAATCGAGCGCCAAAGCGCTGCGCATCATGCAAATCACCACCGTCATGGTAGTGGCCTTCCTCATCTGGTGCCCTCTGACATTGTTGGTTCGCGGCGGCCCGGCGCAAATGCCGCTGTCACCCCTGGCCTCGAACATCCATTTCAGTGACGATGCCATCGGCTGGTTCAAAGGCACCATCTTCCCTTCCATTTCCGCGATCGCCATCGTCATCGCGCTGGGTCATTCTCTGCTCTCCATGAGCGGCTTCGAAACGTTAGCGCAGGTGTATCGCGAAGTCAGCTATCCAAAGCTGAAGAACCTGAAAATCACCGGCACGCTGGTGTGCGTTTACGCCCTGATCTGCACCGGCGTGATCACTCTATTCGCCGGCATGATCATCCCCGATAACGTGCGCGGCACCTTTCAGGAAAACTTATTAGGAGGCCTGGCCACTTGGCTGGTGGGGCCGCCGCTGCTGCGGCTGATGTTCCATGTGTTCGTGGTGTTCGTGGGCGTGCTGATTCTTTCAGGTGCCGTGAATACAGCCATGATTGGGGCCAATGGCGTCATGAACCGCGTCGCGGAAGACGGCGTGCTGCTGGATTGGTTCCGTAAGCCGCACCCGCGTTTCGGCACCACATACCGCATCGTCAGCATCATCGCCATCCTGCAAATTCTAACCATCGCGCTCAGCCGGGGCAACGTATTTATCTTAGGCGAGGCGTACGCATTCGGCGTGGTCTGGAGCTTCGCGCTGAAGGCTCTCGGTGTGCTGGTGCTGCGGTTCACCCGGCACGATCAGGAATATAAAACTCCCCTCAACTTCCGCGTCGGCAAGAGAGAGTGGCCCATCGGCCTCATCCTCACCACCACCATTCTTTTCACTCTGGCCATCGCTATCGTGTTCTCGAAAAAGATCGCGACCATCTATGGCGTCACCTTCACCCTGGCTTTGTTTTTGATCTTCACCATTTCCGAACGCGTAAATCGGCGCAAGCGCCTGGAGACGAATTCGGACCTGGAGAAATTCAATCTGGATATGCGTCCCGAAGTGGTTGCGGAAGCCGTGCATGCGCGACCGGGCTGCATCCTGGTTGCGGTGCGCGACAACTCCACCATGTCGCATCTGGATAGCGTTTTAGAAAAGACCAACATGCGCCGGCACGACATCGTGGTGATGACCGTGCGGCCTGTTTCCACCGGCGCGGGCGAATATAAGCTTGGCGAAAATCAACTGTTCACCGATTACGAACAGGCGCTGTTTTCGAAGGTAGTGACTCGTGCGGAGAAAGAAGGCAAGACGGTGGATCTGGTGGTTGTTCCCGGCGTTGATCCGTTCGATGCCATGGTCCAGACGGCGTCCACCTTGAAGGCCTCCCGCCTGGTGACGGGCGTATCGCTGCGCATGGATTCCGCGGAGCTGGCCAGCAGGATCGGCCTTGCCTGGGAGCGCATTCCAGAACCGCGCCATCCGTTTTCGCTCGAAGTGATCAGCCCAGGTCGCCCCTCGTTCTATGTGAATCTGGGCCCGCATCCGCCCCGGCTCTGGCCGGAGGATGTGGAACGCCTTCACCATTTGTGGCTTGGCCTGACTTCTTCCGACTTCGATTCCAAGCTGCATCATCGCGATGTGGTGGGCGTGGCCCTGCGCCGCTTGGAGCGCGATCTGGAAAACGAACGGCGCCCCGAAGCCGTGCTGGACTTGGACAAAGAACTGCGAAAAGATTGAAGGCTCATGTATCGTTTCTGCGCCTTACTCCTCGCGTCGGTCTCACTCCACGCGCAGACGCCACCGAGGACCAAAGCTCCCAGCGCCGCCGTGAAAGCGATGGTCGCCTACCCGCTCACCGCGTCCAATTTAGACCGGTACGCTGAAGCCAGCCGAGGCATGTCAGCACTCATCGCGAAGGACAAGGGCGTACTGCCGAATCTGAAGCCCTCGGCAACCGATGCTCCCAACTCCATTGATGAGACCGTAGCATTTACAAAACGCCGCTGCCCGGAATGCGTTGCCACGGTGGAGAAAGCAATGCCGTATCGCGACTACGTTTTGTTTCAGGGCGGGTTGATGATTTCCTATGTCTACGCGATTCGTCCTCGACCTACTTCACAGGTTCACGTGACGCCTGAGAACATAAAGTTTGTTCTCGACAATCGCGAAAAAATCGATCGCATCCTGGCCGAGCAGCGCAAGCAACCCGGCCGTTAGCGCTTCTTCTTGCCGCGTCTCTGCTCCTGCTCCACAATGGAAAATTGCAGCCGGCGTTCCGATGGCTCAATG
>JBBROT010000144.1:0-8225 GCA_038229155.1 Bryobacterales bacterium
GCCGCCTTCACAGACGGGCTTCGATCCCAGACGACGATCGGCCTACATCGACCAGCGGCACTTCGCACTATACTCCTTACCTCTCGCCCGTTTTCATCCCCTTCTGTGCCAAAAGCGTAGCGCTGGCATTTTCCATCACAGAAACCGAACTAACTTGTAAATCGAATTACCTCTGTAAGTTACCTGCGTTCCCAACCTTCTGAACAGGCCTGCTGAACCCTTGCCCGTGCTTATCTGAGGGCGAGATAGCAAGTCTCTTCTGGAGGAATTCGCATGTTACCTGGCCGACTGATGGCCATTTTGTTTACTTTGACCGGTCTGCTGTTGGCTCAGCCTTCAGTTACGACCATCCAAGACACCATCTATAAAGCCGATGGTTCCCGCTTCGACGGAACCGCTGTCATCAACTGGATTACATTCGATGCAAGCGACGCTTCGAACATTGGTCAGCAATCGCTTTCCGTGCCCATCGTCAATGGCGCTCTTTACGTGCAACTGGTGCCGAACAACAACGCGCACCCGACAAATGTTTATACCGTTCACTACAACAGCGCTGGGCTGGAGCAGTTTACGGAGACCTGGCTAGTACCGGCCAGCACGGTGACGCTACGGGTGCGCGATGTTCGCGTGGATCCGAACGCGCCCGGCGGTCCGGGTGGCACCACCGGCCCCGCGTCTATCGCGGAAACGCAGGTCACTGGTCTTTCGGCGGATCTGATTCTGCGTCCTATTAAAGGTTCCGGTTTCAGCCCGGGCAGAACCGCCGTGGTGAACGATGCCGGTGAGATTGAATCGGTAGCCGGTAATCCATCGGATTGCGTGCGCGTGAATGGCACTGCGGCCACCTGTTTCGATACCGCCTCGCTGGCTTCGTTCGTTGATGCGGAAACGCCCGCGGGCGTAGTCGACAGCGTGAACACCAGCTTTACAGTGGCGAACGCGCCCCTGCCGTCCACCAGTTTGCAACTCTATCGCAATGGTGTGTACCAGACGGCCGGAACCGATTTTACGGTGAGTGGAAACAACATTCAGTTTCTTCCCGGCGCCATTCCGCAACCCGGCGATTTGCTGTTGGCTTCGTATCGCGTGGGCGGGTTGCGCACCACCACCACGCAGCAGATTACCACCGCATTTCCACTCACGGGAGGCGGTCCGCTGGCGAATAATCCGGCGATCGCTTTGGCCGATGCCGCGTTTCTGCGCCGTGGCCATAGAGCCATTGTGCTGGGCGATAGTTTTGCCGCCGCGGGTGCCTCCTGGGCCATTCCCGGCAACTGGTTCGCGCAATCCGCCGTGCAGTTCCGGTCTGTGATTCGCTATGCGGGCAATGCGGGCGTAGCCGCGGATACAGTGGCCAGCATGCTGGCTCGTGTGAACGCGGACGTGATATCGAAGACTCCGGACAAGGTATTCATCGCGGCAGGCTCCGCCGATATTGCGGCCGGTACGTCGCCGGCGGCGGTCACCGCGACGGTAAGCAGCATTGTCGCTCTGCTGAAGGCGGCGAACATTCTGCCGATTCTATGCAGCATTCCTCCCGTACCGCAATTCGTTCCGGCCACCACGCAATACAACTTGCAACTGCAGCATCTGGCGGACCTGCAGGGCATTCCGTTTATCGATTTTTCGGCGCAGTTGGTGGATTCCTCCACCGGCTTGATCAAAGCCGCTTACGGAACCGATATTTCGAATCTGGCGGGCTCCGCGAACCGTTTTATGGCGACGACGGTGAACAGCGCTGTCACGGCCCTGTTCGATCAAACGCCGCCGTGGATTCCGTCCTCCGATAACGATGGCGTGAATATGATTGTGGACGGTTTGTTTCAAGCCAGCCCTTCGCGATGGACCGCGAGTGTGGTGTCGGGGACGGTTCCGCTTCCCGCTTCTATCGGCTCCGATTACACCATCAGCGGCAACACGGCGGCGCTCAGCAAGACAGATCGCGCCAGCGTGAATGCCTTGCGAGGCGTGACTATTACTACCGGCTTTCAACCGGGCGACCGTATTGCGTTTACGGGCCGCATCAAGACGTCGGGCGTGGAGTTCGGCGGCCTTGCCTTCGATGCCGGGCTTCAGTTCAGCCCCGGCATCAATGTGTTTTATCCCATGTTCCATTGGTCCGCCGACATTCGCGATGGCCAGTGGTATGCCGAAACCGTTGTTCCCGCGGGAGTGACTTCCATCACCCCATTCTTCTTACTTAATCAAGGCATCGGTACGGTTGTGGTGGGCCAAGTGGGCCTCATCAATCTGACGGTGCTGGGGCTCTAACAGGAGATGAAAGAATTGCTGAAAGGTACCGTATCGACAAACATCACAGTGACAGCGCTATTTAAAGAAAATGAAGACGGCACATTCGGCGCGGTGTGTCCGGAAATACCGGGCTGCGTCGTGATTGCCAGCAGTAAAAGAGATGCCGTGAAGAAGATCAAAGCAGCCATTGAGGCATGCTTGGTGGAGCTTCTGGATCACGCGCGCCACAAGCTTCGCGTTTCGAAGAAGAGAACCGCGGGGCGCGGTTAAGCCAGCCGGTTACTTCAAGTATTTATCCAAATCCGGAGAGAGCACTTTCTGAATTTCCGGATCCGTCATGTTTTCTTTTGTCACCACGCGCGGCGCTAGGTTCTGTATTTTCACGGGACTTCCGCCGCGCAGTTTCTCCACCGCGGCCTGAATGGAATCGTGACCCATGCGGAACGGGTCCTGCACAATCAACGAATCGATCAGGCCGCTTTTCAAATCTTCCAGCAGGGAAGGGCTGGAATCGAAACCCACCAACTTGACCGCGCTCTTGCGTGACTTGATGGCGCGCGCCGCACCCACCGAACTCGATTCGTTCGAGGCGAACAAGGCGCTCAAACCCGGATAGGCCGTGAGCATGTTCTCTGACACCGCCATCGATTGAGCGAAATCGGCATTGCCATATTTCTTGTCCAGAATCTTGATGCCCGGGGCGTTCTTGTGGATCGCTTCTTCAAAGCCCGCTTCACGCGCCATGGTGGAGGCCGCGCCCACTTCCACCGCGACGATCGCAATCTCACCCTTGCCGCCCAGGATCTGGATCATCCGTTCCGCGGCCAGTTCGCCGGCGTGATGATTATCGGTTGCCACCTGCGCGACAAAGTTTTGCGTGTCCACGGGCGAATCGAAAATAATTACCGGAATGCCCTGCTTCGTGGCGCGATCCACCACGCTCACCATGGCCGTCTTATCGATGGGTGCCAGCGCGATGGCGTCCACCTGCTGGTTGATCATGGCGTCCACAATTTGCAGTTGGCCGTTGAAATCCGTTTCGCTGGCCGGGCCGTTCCAAATGATTTCCACGTTGGCATCGCGCGCGGCGGCGTTCGCACCCGCATGCACGGATTGCCAGAACAGGTGCGCACGCCCCTTCGGGATCACGGCAATCTTCTTACGCGTGTCCCGATTGCAACCGCTCAACAGTAGAATCAAGCACAGCGCGACGCCGAATAATTTGCTCAAGGCCATTATGATATGCGAAGTCCCGCGCCTATGCCTATTCGAACCATCTGCATCTGTTTCCACTTCGCAATCGCACTTACAACGCAAGCCGCGGAGTTCGTTCCGCATGAGATTGCCAAGGGCTTAAAAGGCGGCTATCAGGTCATCGCGGCCGACCTGAATCGCGACGGCAAGCCTGACCTGATCGCCGTCGCCCCAGGCACCAATGAACTGGTCTGGTTCGAAAATCCGGGCTGGCAGCGGCACGTGATTCTTGCCAATGTGCCGCGCATGATCAATTGCGCCGCGTGGGATACCGATGGCGACGGCATCCCTGAGATTGCGCTGGCCTATGAGTTTTCAAACGACGCGCGGAAGAGCATCGGCATCGTCGCGATTCTTCGCCACAACGGCGACCCCGCCCAGCCGTGGACAGCCACCGAAATAGACCGCCTGCCCGCCTCGCATCGCCTGCGCTGGGCCGATATTCGTGGCGACGGCAAACGCGTCCTGATCAACGCGCCGCTGACGAACGCCGACGCGCACAAGCCGGACGACCGCTTAACGGTTCCGCTGGTCTATTACGATCCCGCCGATTGGAAGCGCCGCGTCATCAGCCAGGAAAACCAGGGCGTGCAACACGGAATTTTCATCTCGGCGTGGGACGGCAAGCGGTCTGAGGCGGTGCTCACCGCCAGCTTCTCCGGCCTTGATTTATATCGTATGAAGGGTGGCGCATGGTCGCGCACGGAATTGACCGGCGGTGCTCCGGAAGCCTGGCCTAAATCCGGTTCGTCCGACGTGGCTGTGGGCTCTTTAGGCAAGCGCCGCTTCCTCGCCGCCATCGAGCCTTGGCATGGGAACCAGGTGGCGATTTACACTCAGCACTTCGGAAAATGGTCGCGCGAAGCCATCGATTCCACCCTCACCGATGGCCACACCATCGCTGCCGCCGATTTCGATGGCAAAGGCAACTATTCGGTGCTGGCGGGCGAACGTGGCGGCGCGCGGTCGCTCTATCTGTATCGTGAGGATCGGGGGAAGTGGAGCCGGCAGGTGATCGATGCCAACATGGCCGCCGCCGCTTGCACCATCGTGGATCTGAACGCCGATAGCCGACCGGATTTTGTCTGCATTTCGCCGGTGACGCAGAACTTAACGTGGTACGAGAACACGAAGTGAGACAAAAAAAAGAGGGGCCAGCACCTAAA
The DNA here is from genome assembly GCA_038229155.1 of Bryobacterales bacterium. Lineage (GTDB taxonomy): Bacteria > Acidobacteriota > Terriglobia > Bryobacterales > Bryobacteraceae > JALYXI01. The sequence goes on from JBBROT010000144.1 coordinate 4,674, forward strand.
CCGGCCCCTCTTGAGATGCAACGCGGTTGTTTACGCCGCACCTGGAAACTTTCAGTGTGGAGGAGCACTGAGGCTAACCAGGATTTTTCAGTTCAAAGAGCCACCACGGCTCTGACTTGAAACGAGTATACTCAAGTGTTTAGATCAGTACATATCTTCCTTCATTTTTTGGCCGAATCGCGCTGTGATAAGTACTATTTATAACAATCCATCCCGGCCCTATTCCTTTTTGCATGGTCCCCAAATTGCCAGTGCCAGCACCATGCGATATCAGGTAGTTTTCAAGAAGCGCTTCAACCAGCAAGGGGATGGCTCGGATTCGCCCCAGGTGCTGCTCAATCTGCCCGACGGGGTGATCGAAGAAGCCATGATGGTGGAGCAGATTCAGCCCGACAGCGTCCACGTGGAAGAGAGCATGGACGAGGATGACGATTTTCTTCCGTTCGGCAGCGAAGTGTGGGAGTTTTCCGTGGCCAATGACCGCGCAGACGAATTTAAAAATGCCCTGGACGAGAGCGGCGTGGCCATGGAATATGACGTGGTGGAAGAAGAAGAAGAAGCCGACACCGCCGCTTCCTGAGCCTGTTTTCGCCCTCTTCGTATACTGAAAATATGTCCTTCGATCTGGTGGTGAACTATCGTCCGCGCGGCGATCAGGTGACTGCCATTGAAGAGCTTACTCGCGGCATTCGCGATGGGGAACAGCACCAGACCCTCTTGGGTGTGACCGGTTCCGGCAAGACATTCACCATGGCCAAGCTGATTGAAACCATGGACCGCCCGGCCCTTGTGCTGGCGCACAACAAGACGCTTGCCGCCCAGCTCTACGCGGAGTTCCGCTCCTTCTTCCCGAACAACGCGGTGGAATATTTCGTCAGCTACTACGATTACTATCAGCCCGAAGCCTACATCCCTTCGAGCGATGTTTATATCGAAAAGGAATCCACCGTTAACGACGAGTTGGATAAGCTGCGCCTGGCCGCTACGCGCTCTTTGTTCGAGCGGCGGGATTGCATCATCGTCGCCAGCGTGAGCTGCATTTACGGTCTTGGTTCGCCTGACGCTTACTACGGCATGATTTTGATGCTCGAAAAAGGGCAGAAAATCACGCGCAAGCAGATTACGGCCAAGCTGGTGGAGATTCTTTACGATCGCAGCGAGGCCGATTTCCGCCGCGGCACGTTTCGCGTTCGCGGCGACACCATCGAGGTGTTTCCCACCTATGACGATAATGCGTATCGCATCGAACTCTGGGGCGATGAGGTGGAATCGCTCTCGCAGGTGGACGCGCTGTTGGGCCAGGTGAAAAAGACCTTCACCCGCCTGCCGATCTATCCCAAAACGCATTACGTAATGTCGAAGGACACCAAAGAAACGGCCATGGAATCCATTCGCGTGGAATTGGAAGGCTGGCGTCCGCAACTGGAAGCGCAAGGCAAACTGATCGAAGCCCAGCGCCTCCACCAGCGCACCATGTTCGATCTCGAAATGATGCGCGAGATAGGCTACTGCCACGGTGTGGAGAATTACTCACGGCATTTTTCGGGGCGGCTTCCCGGTGAAGCGCCGCCCACGCTGCTCGATTATCTGCCCGCCGATTCGCTCATCTTCATCGATGAAAGCCATCAGACCGTGCCGCAGCTTCACGCCATGTATCACGGCGATCGCGCGCGCAAAGAGATGCTGGTGGGCCATGGCTTCCGCCTGCCCAGCGCCATGGATAACAGGCCGCTCACGTTCGAAGAGTTCGAACATCGCGTCAACCAGGTGATCTATGTTTCCGCCACTCCAGGACCTTACGAACTCATAAAATCCGAAGGTGTTGTGGTGGAGCAGATCATCCGCCCCACCGGTTTGGTGGACCCCGAGATTGAAGTTCGTCCAATCAAGGGCCAAGTGGATAATCTGCTGCATGAAATCCGCAAGCGCGTGGAAGCGGATCAACGCGTGCTGGTCACCGTGCTCACCAAACGCATGGCGGAAGATCTTGCCGAGTATTATTCCGAAGTGGGTGTGAAATGCAATTACCTGCACTCCGAAGTGAGCACTCTGGACCGCATCAAGATTCTGCGCGATCTTCGGCGTGGAGAGCACGATGTGCTGATCGGCATCAACCTGCTGCGTGAAGGCCTCGATCTGCCGGAGGTCTCGCTGGTTGCTATCCTCGATGCCGATAAGGAAGGCTTCCTGCGCTCCAGCGGTTCGCTGATTCAAACCATCGGCCGCGCCGCGCGTCACTTGGAAGGCCGCGCGATTCTCTACGCCGATGTGATGACAGACAGCATGAAACGCGCCATGGATGAGACGAAGCGCCGGCGAACAGTGCAGGTGGAATACAACCGCGCCAATAACATCACTCCGCAATCCATCATCAAGCCCATCGATATGACGCTGATCGCCATTGCCGAGGGCGATTATGTGACTGTGCCCGCTGAACCGGATCGCGACGACACCACGATGAACCCGTCGGAACGCGAACAGTACATCGTCGAGCTGGAAGCGCAAATGCGCGACGCCGCGAAGAAGTTCGAGTTTGAAAAAGCAGCGCAAATCCGCGATAGGGTGAAGGAGCTTCGCACCCGCGATGTCGCTGGAATCGGTATCCCGGCCACTCCCTAAACAGAGCCACCCATGGCAGCCCGCAAACTCTGGGCGCTGGCCGCGGCCGGTGCCGCAAACCGCAGTTTTCTGAATCGCATTCCCGCCCTGCGCGGTCAACTGGGCCCGGTGGCTTCCACATCCCTTCGGCTTGCGGCGAGAATTTCCAAGGCTCTTCGCGCGGGCTCGCCGGTGCGCACGCCGGCGGAACTGGACGCGGCCGATGTGCTGCTGATTTGCGTTCCAGGCATGCCTCTGGAGCCGCTCATCGATGCGGCGTTCCTCGATGCCATCCACTGGCCGCGCAAGTCCGTGCTGATTCTGGAAGGCGGCAACGTGGCCAACGTGGCAAGTGTTGCGGACGATTTGCGAAGCCGCGGAGCAGCCGTGGGAACGCTGGCCACGGTGCCCGGCCTGCCCGATCATTTTGTGGTGACCGGCGACCGGCCACCGGTCCGGCTTGCCAAGGCAACGGTTCATTCGCTGGGCGGTCAGGCGCTTGAAATTCCCGCCGGCCGCATGCCAATTTTCGAGTGCGCGCTCACGCTTACCGGCAGCCTGTTCACGCCGCTTCTGGAAGCGGTGGTGGAAAGCCTGCGCCATGCGGGTTTGGAGCAGCCCAAAGCCGCCAGAATCGCTGACCTGCTGCTTCTGCAATCGCTCCGCTCCTTCCGGCGCGCGGGCAGAAAAAGTTGGTCGGGCCCCATCGCCCTGGCCGATCACGCAGCGGTCGACGCGCAGCAGAAAGCTCTTGAGCAGGTGAACCCCGCCATGGCGGCCTTCTTCCGTGACGCCGCGCGCTATGGTTTCGAACTCTATCAGACCTTCCCCGAACTGACTCGCTATGACAAGGTTCGCTGGGACGAGTTCCGCCAGAATCAGTCCTCTTGAAACAAGCGGATGCCCGCAATTCCAAGGGCTCCCGCGCGCGCGCACTGCCCGGTGTTCGCGGCA
>JBBROT010000145.1:0-8138 GCA_038229155.1 Bryobacterales bacterium
TGCCAGTCGCGACCGCTAAATAAAACTATTTCGCTTGCCTTGGGGCAGACGAACGCACCATTGAGTAGGAGTGACGGAAGCGCAACGGTTCTCCCGGCGCTCCGGTTTCCCGCAAGATTTCAAGCAAATTTCGCCTCACTCGAAGCGTTGTGCGAACACTCACTGGAACATTATTTTCAACACCGGTGCCGGTCATCACCAGAGTTCCCCGCCCCTCTTTCAATTCACGGAAGCCCGTAACCTCATAACGGTCCTCCACTTTTCCTCCGCTCCCGATCACAGAATAAGCCGCCCCGGCAACGTCGATGCGAATCACGGATGTTTCCCGCACCACCTTGTCCGGACCATCGTCGTAAACATATTCAAACCGCAAATCGCCGCCGGCCTGCGAGACAGTCAGCCAAGTCGGCAGCTTCACGCGCTTCTCTGAAGTGGCAGCTTCCGCATAGTCGCGGTACTCCAGCGTGCCTGCCCAATTCCCCTCCAGCGCCCGTTTGAGTGGGGCTTCACTGGCAGGAACCTGCGCAGTCATCAGACAACCGGACACGGCCATAATCGCGACTAATGAGCGCATACGTCAAGTGTATGTGCACCCACTCTTTCCGGGTATCCTAAGAGGGTACCCATGCACATACGGAAACAGCGGTTATTGACCCCGGGCCCCACGCCCCTTTATCCCCCGGCTCTGCACGCCATGATGGCGTCCGATATGCACCACCGGACCCAGGAATTCCGGAGCGTCTACCAGTCAGCCCTCTTGGGAATGAAGGAAGTACTCGCCACCTCGTCGGATGTCCTCTGCTTCGCGGCATCCGGCACCGGCGCAATGGACGCCTCGGTCTCTAACCTCTTCTCCAAGGGCGATAAGGTCATCATTTGTTCCGCCGGCAAGTTCGGCGAACGCTGGATCGAAATCGCGAAAGCATACGGCCTGGAAGCCCTCGTCCTTAAGGAAGAATACGGCCAGGTGGTCTCTCCCGACCGCGTCCGCGAAGCTTTCGCAAAGCAGCCCGATACCAAAGCCGTCTTCGTCACCGCCTCTGAAACCTCCACCGGCGCGCAGCACGATGTCCGCGCCATGGGCGAATTCGTGCGCGGCACCGAAGCCATCCTCATCGTCGACGCCATCACCGCCATGGGCACCATGCCTCTCGAGATCGATTCCTGGGGCCTCGATGTCGTAGTCGGCGGTTCCCAAAAAGCGTTCATGATCCCGCCCGGTCTCGCCTTCCTCGCCGTCAGCCCCAAGGCCTGGAAATTCACCGAAACCGCCACCCTGCCCCACTTCTATTTCGACCTGAAAAAAGAGAAAAAGAACGGTGACGCCGGCGAATCCAGTTGGACCCCCGCCACCTCCCTTATCCTCGCTCTCGATGAAGCCCTCAAATATATCCGCGGCATCGGCATGCCCAAGCTCATCGAAAATGCGGAGTTGCTCGCCCAGGCCACCCGCGCCGCCGCTCACGCCCTCGGCCTCGAAGTCTTCGCCTCACAGCCAGGTAGTTCGGTCACCGCTCTCCGCCCGCCCGCCGGGCTCGATTCCGGCGTCATCGTGAAAGAATTCAAGTCGCGCTTCGGTGCCATCATCGCCAACGGCCAGGGTTCCATGAAAGGCCAGATTTTTCGCATCGCGCACCTCGGCTATTTCGATTTTGCCGATCTCTTCGCCATGGTCGCCGCGCTCGAAATTATCCTTCACGCGAATGGCTATCCGCTGAAATTCGGCACCGGCGTCGCCGCCGTCCAGGAAGTCTACGCCCAAGCCGCGCTCCCGAATCTGAAGCAGGCACTCCCCAACTTTGCCCAGCGCGATATCGATGCAGCGGTCGCGGCACGGTGAACCCTCAAGTGAACGTTCTCGTCGCCGAACCCATGGCCCCCGCCGGCCTCGAATTACTCAAGGCTCAAGAAGGCTGGAACATCATTGTTTCAAGCCCCAAAGAATACATGGCCCACTTGGCCGAAGCGGATGCTCTCGTGGTCCGCAGCGCCGTCCAGGTCACGCCTGAAGTCCTGAGCGCCGCGCCCAAACTGCGTGTCATCGGGCGCGCCGGCGTCGGCGTCGATAATGTCGATCTCGACGCCGCAACAGCCGCCGGTGTGCTCGTCATGAACACGCCCGGCGGCAACGCGGTCTCCGTCGCCGAACACACGCTCGCGCTCATGCTCTCCATGGCGCGCTCCATCCCGCAAGCCTCCGCCTCCACCAAAGCCGGCAAGTGGGAGAAGAAAAAATTCCTCGGCAGCGAACTGCGCGGTAAGGTCCTCGGCATCGTCGGCCTCGGTAGCGTGGGCCGCGAAGTGGTCTCGCGCGCCCGCGCCTTCGGCATGCGCATTGTCGCCTACGATCCGTTTGTCACCTCGCTCATCGCCGCCGATCTCGACGTCTCGCTGGTCTCGCTCGATGAGCTTTACGCGGAAAGCGATTACATCACCCTCCACGTCTCGCTCACGCCCGATACCGAAAATCTGCTCTCCGCCGCCGCCTTCGCCAAAATGAAGATCGGCGTCCGCATCGTAAATTGCGCGCGCGGCGAATTGATTGACGATTCCGCCCTCGCCGCCGCCATCGAAAGCGGCAAAGTGGCCGGAGCTTCGCTCGACGTTTTCACCGTCGAACCCACCGCCGCCGATTACCCCCTCTTCGCGCTCCCGCAAGTCACCGCCACGCCCCACATCGGCGGTTCCACTGAAGAAGCGCAGGAAATTGTCGGCGTCCGCATTGCCGAACAAATAGTGGAATATCTGCGCCACGGCGTCGCCATCAACGCCGTCAATATGCCCGCGCTCTCGCCCGAACAGTACCGCGCGCTCGGCCCCTATATCGACATCGCCGAACGCCTCGGCAATTTCGCCGCCCAGCTCGCTACCGGCAATCCGCGCGGCGTCAAGCTCACTTATTTCGGCCGCATCGCAACGCTCAACACCAGCCTGCTGCGCAACGCTGGCCTGGCCGGCTTGGTGCGCCGCTCCGCCGGTTTTTCCGGAACGCAGCGCGCTAACGTCGTCAACGCCATGCAGATTGCGTCCGAACGCGGCTGGGCCGTCACCGAAACGCAGGACCAGCGCCCCGGCCGTCAGGACGCTGTGCGCCTGGAACTTGAAACCGATCGCGGCCGTACCGTCGTCGAAGGTGCCTGGCTGGGCGAACGCGCCCGCCTGCTCCACCTCGATGGCATCTATTGCGAAGCTCCGCTCTCCGGCCACCTCATCTGCATGAAGAATCTTGATGTCCCCGGCGTTATCGGTCACGTCGGAGTCGTCCTCGGCCGCAACGCCATCAACATCGCCAACTTTTCCCTCGGCCGCCGCGAAGATCAGATCGATCCGCTCGCCCCCCGCGAAGCCATCGCCGTCGTCTCCACCGATGCCGAAGTCCCCGACCGAGTCCTCCGCGAACTGATGGAAAATCCCGCCATCACCCTTGCCCGCTCGGTCGAATTCGCGGCATAAGGCGTAGCACGATTTCTCATTTCGTCGCACAAGTGTGCGACCGGACAAAAATTCCTCCCCAGTGAATCCAGGGGCGCTGAAATCACGTAAGTGTGACAGTTGTACACATCGTCAAGTGATAGTCTAAAAGCGCTTTAGGTGTTGTCGAAAGTTAAAATTAGTCTCGTTTAAGGAGAGATATGAAAGATGTTCGTGCAGTTCTATCGTTGCTGATGGCAACGACGATGGTTGCCCCGTCCGGTATGTTCGCGGCCAGTCATCGCGAAGCCCCGATCACCGCCCTGGACCGCGCCGCTGATATCACCGATTATTATTCCTTCGTCAGCTACGAGGACCCCACCAAGGTCGTCTTCATCGTGAGTGTCGACCCCTTGCTGGAGCCGTCCAACGGCCCCACCTATTTTCCGTTCGACCCCGGCGTCCGCTACCGGATCAACATCGATAATAACTTCGACGCCATCGAAGATGTCAGCTTCGAAATTGCGTTCACCACCACCTACAACGCGCCGAGTGTGTTTACGGCTTACGTAGGCGCGGGTACCGGCTTCAATGCCCCCGCGAATGCTCCTCTCTCCACCCCCGGCGCGCCCGGTCAGGCATCGCCTACCGCTGGCAAACCCGTCGTTCCGCCCATGATCACGTCCCTCACCGGAGCCGGAGCCGCTGGCTTGAATCTGCAGCAGAACTACACCGTCACCATGGTCACCGGTGCCGGTACCACCGCCACCCGTACACAGCTCACGGGCACTGCGCCGTTCATCGCCGTTCCCACATACGTCGGTTCGCGCACCATGGGCACGCCCGCTCAGTACCAGGCTTTGGCGCGTCAGGGTATCTACACCGTCAACATTCCCGGTTCCCTCGCCGGTCAGACACCGCAGACCATGCGCGTGTTTGCCGGAACCACCGACGATCCTTTCTATATCGATCTCGGCGCGGCTTTCGACTCCCTTAACTTCCGTCCCGGCGCATTCTTCGGCGGTGGCACAACAGCCGCCGGCGTACCGCTTCCTGTCCTCCTCGCCAGCCAGGATGCGAACGATTCGCAGAACTTCGCGCCTGACGCCGTCTCCGGCTTCAACGTCAATACCATCGCCATCGAAGTGCCCATCTCCATGGTGACCAAGAGTGGACAACCCGTCATCGGTTCCTGGGCCACCACCTCGCGCCTCCGCACCCAGGTTCGCCCTGCCGCCGCCAACGCGCCCGTTCCCGCCGCGGGCGATTTCTCCCAGATCCAGCGCATGGCCAATCCGCTCATCAACGAACTCATCATTGGAATCGGCTCGAAAGACGCCTGGAGCACCAGCGTGCCCAGCGCCGATATCCAGTTCGCCAGCTTCGCGCTCGACCCGCTGCTCGCCCGCGTGCTGAACACAGTATTCAGCCTCTCGGTCCCCGATCCGCCCCGCACTGACCTTCTGCCGCTGGTTGCCTACGGGCCTCCCATCGCGGCCGCGGGCGCAGCCCCCGCAGCGCTCACCGCAGCCAATCCATTTGCGGATCTGCTTCGGCTCAACACCTCCATCCCTGCCACCCCCGCCGCTTCGCGCAAGCGCCTCGGCTTTGTCGTGGGAGATTCCGCAGGCTTCCCGAACGGCCGCCGCATCACTGATGACGTCACCGACATCGCTCTGCGCGTGGTTGCCGGCGCTCTCTGCAGCGGTTGCACCTCCGCCGGGCTGCCCTTCAACGCATCGCTCGTTCCCGCCCTCGGTGATGGCGTCAATACTAACGACGTCGTCACTCAGGAAGTCTTCCCCTATGTCGCCTTCGCGCATAGCGGACGTCAACGGCGCCATGTCGATTTCGGCGAAAAGCCTTGCTCCGCTTCCCCGATCTCGGCCCTGCCTTCCCCTGCAGGCACGCCGCCCGGTCCGGCACTTGTCTCCGTCGGTTCGGCAACCTGTCCTGAACAGTAACCACCACACGGAATAGCAGTCGGGCCGCTCGAAGTCCTCGGGCGGCCCTTTCCGTTGTCTTACCCCTGTCTCTCCCCCTTTCCTTCCTCACCCTCCTCCTTCTTCCCTCCGCCTTCGCGGCCGCTCCCCAATCTCCTTTCGTCACGCAACTCATAGCCGGCGCCGAAACCAAAATCAAACTCGCGCCCGATAATCCCGATGCCTCCAGCGACCTCGCTTTCGGCCTCGCCCGGCGCGCCCGTGAAACCGAAGATCCCGCCTATTGGAAGCGCGCCGAAGAAGCCATCGCCACCGCCCTTCGCCTGAAACCCGGACACTTCGAAGCTCGCAAAACGCGTGTCCTCATTCGTCTCCAGCAAGGCCGCTTCGCCGACGCCGAAGAAGAAGGCAAAGCCCTCAACAAACAGACGCCCGACGATAACCCGCTCTACGGTTACCTCTCCGAAGCCGCGCTCGCCCAAGGCCGCTATGCCGAAGCAGAAGCGCTCACGCAGCGCATGCTCGATCTGCGGCAGGTCAACGGGCCCGGCCTTCAAAAAGCCGCCGCCGTTCGCGAAGCCATCGGCTTCCCCGATGGAGCCATCGATTTCTGGAACTCCGCCCTACACCTGGCCAGCAATAGCGATCTCGAAGAGCGCGCCTATATCCTCACCGAACTCGCCGGCCTGGCCCGCCGCATCGCCCGCTTCTCCGAAGCCGAACGGTATGCCGCAAACGCCCTTGCACTCGAACCCGATTACCCCGCCGCCCTCATCGAACAAGGCCGTATCGCGCTCGAATCCGGCAAGCCCGAAGCAGCCATCGCGCCCCTCGCCGTGCGCCTGAAACAAGGCGATAGCTACGCCGCCCAATACTTCTTGACGCGCGCGCTCGAAGCCACGGGCAAGACCGCCGAAGCCGAAGCCTCCGGTCGCAAGTTCATGGCTATGCAGGCCAATGCCGCGGGGCGAAAAGGCCGCAACGAACTCCTGGCCCGCTATCTCACCTCACACGGGGAAGCCCCCAAAGCCGTTGAGCTTCTCAAAGCCGACGCGCCCAAAGGTCTCAGTCAGCAAACCGCCGATGCCTACGCCATGGCTTTGCTCGAATCGGGCAATGCGCCGCAGGCCGCGCAGGAAATAGCCAAAGCCCTCGACCCCGGCGTGCGCAATCCCCTGATCTTCCTCCATGCCGCCAAAATCGCGCAGGCGAACAAAAACGCAGTCCAGGCCCAGGCATTTCTGAAGAAGTGTATCGAGGCAAATGCAAGCTCCCCGTACGCCGAAACTGCCATTCGCGAGCTGCAAAGTACCGGTAAATAGTACTCGCCGCAAATGGGGTAATGGCGCAGTCTCCACGCGCTTGCCACACTGAGTGTGCCTTGACCACTCTCTCTCCCACCGAAGAATCGGTTACGGAGCGCCGGCGCAACCGCTCCGCGCTCAACATCTATGTGAACCCGTTCCCCGAATGGAGCCGCGCCATGGTCCAAGGCAATTCCGCGCAGCCCAAACGCCCCGGCCCCCGCTGCCCCAAGTGCGGCTCCTGCGATACCCGCCCCTCCAGCACCCGCACCCTGTCCGATTTCTTCCTACTCTTTTTCGATTATTCGAACATCCGCTGCCGCCAATGCATGGGCCGCTTTCGCCTCTGGCACCGCACACGCAAAACGCGCTCTGTAAGTGTTCTGTAATCTTGTACTTGTGATTTTTCTGTCAAGTTAAGCACTTCCTGTAGTCAAAAAGTGCTTGACGCACACAACATGTAGGGTAATACTGACAACTGCGAGATACGATTGCTTTCGCGCGACCGTACTCCCCAGGAGCCAAAAGATGGGCCAGATTACCGTAGATCTCAGTAGCAAACTCGATACCCTCCCCAAGTCCGAACCCGGTGCCCCCACAGCCTGCGGCATCGCGTTTCCCCGCCACTTTACCGCCAAGCTCGATCCGGCGAAGACGCCCTACGATGAAATCGTCTGGGAGACCCGTACCGCCTCGATCGGCAACGGCACCGGAACCACCATCTTCGAACAGCGCGACATCGAAGTGCCGTCCGATTGGTCCCAAACGGCCACCAATATCGTCGCCAGCAAATATTTCCACGGCAAAATGGGCACGCCCGAACGCGAACGCAGCGTCGCCGAACTGGTCCACCGCGTGGTCGATACCATTGCCGATTGGGGCATTCGCGACGGCTACTTCGCCTCCCCAGCCGATGGCGAATCCTTCCGGAGCGAACTCGCGCACCTCATGCTGCACCAGAAGGCCTGCTTCAATTCCCCCGTCTGGTTTAACGTCGGCGTTAAGGAATCGCGCGGCTACGGCTGGTATTGGGACGCCACCAAAAAGACCACCGAAAAGCTGAAAGATGGCGAATCCCGCCCCCAGTGCTCTGCCTGCTTTATCGTCTCGGTGAAAGACTCGCTCGAATCCATCCTGGACCTCGCCAAGACTGAAGGCATGCTCTTCAAGTGGGGCTCCGGCACCGGCTCCAACCTGTCGAATCTGCGCGAGGAAGATGCTGTACTCTCAGGCGGCGGCCGCGCCTCTGGGCCTCTGTCTTTCATGAAGGGTTTCGATGCCTTCGCCGGCGTCATCAAGAGCGGTGGCAAAACACGCCGCGCCGCCAAAATGGTGATCCTCAATTCCGATCATCCCGATATCGAACGCTTCATCTGGTGCAAAGCCAAGGAAGAGAAGAAGGCTCACACCCTCGTCGAAGCCGGCTACGATTCGTCGCTCGATGGCGACGCCTACAGTTCCATCTTCTATCAGAACGCCA
>JBBROT010000146.1:0-8115 GCA_038229155.1 Bryobacterales bacterium
GAAAACTTCGTAACGGAAGCACCGCCCGGGGTAAACTTCGTTTCCGCGTCCTTCCCCAAATTACCGATCAGGATGACTTTATTTACGCTACGCGATGCCATAGATGGCACTGTAACACGCTACGCCAGGTCCTCGGCTTCCAGATCTTCGCGCAGTGCGCCGGAAGCATTTCGCGGATATCCCTGCACCCAGAACGCATGCGGAACGTCGCTGTCCCACACCTTGATTTTCGTCGCGCCCAGCATTCGCTTCAGCCGCAGATCGTCCGCTTGCGCGCGCGCGGCCAAGCCGGCTTCGGCAATTTCAGATCGGATATCGAGATCGTTCCGGTAATCGTCCAGGCCAAGTTTGTAGCCGCGTTCGACGTCGTCAACGAACTTCTTCCAGCGTTCCAGCAATTCTTCGTCAGTCATTTCTATTACGGATTCGAGCTTGTCGGATGAAATATCGTTCGCCGTCGTTGGGTTTGAAAAAACTGCGGATGGTGCCCTCCCGATCGTATGCTCCGAAGGAGTTCGATTTGCGGTCATATTTCGCGTAACCGCCGCCGGGGCGCCGCGAGACCAGGACGTCGCCACCTTCAGGAGCATCGCGCAATGTCTGAGCCATCCGCAGGTACTGTTCCGGCAAGACGCGCCCAAACTCCGCGCCATGTTTTTCAAAATGCTCCGCCAACTGCTGGGGTGAGCGAAAGCCCGGCCCTTGTGCCGCCGGCAGAACTACCCAGGTCAGGACTAATAACAGCGATAACAGGAAGACTCTACTTCTGTTTGGCAATGATTTTCGCTTGGATCTTTTTGTATGTAGCGGCTGGCACAATCTTCTTCGAAAGAAGCTGGCTCTTATTATCGTAGGGGCGTCCCGCAACAATCTTCGCCGCGTAAACGTCGCCCACGCCCGGCAGAGCCTTGATCTCATCCGCGCTGGCGGAGTTGATATCCAGAAGGCCGGCTTTGGGCGCGGCAGCCATTTTCGGCGCGGCCTTTGCCTTGGCGGGAGCGGCGGCGGTCTGGCCCACCGCGGAGAGGCTCAGCGCGAAACTAAAGAGTACGGCAAGCAGAAATTTCATTCTGCGATTGTAACCCGCTTGCGATGCGGGTTTGACGCGGGCGCGGGAATCTGTACCAGAGCCCCGCCGTTTTGGATGGAGGCACGGCCCGCTTCCATCACCTGCTCATTGAAGCGGCTGTTTGCCGGCGTGGCAATCAGGCCGCGATCATCCAAGGCACGTATCGCCTCTTGCCGCGATTCGAGAGTGGTGCAAGCCGCCACCTGTATCCACGCGTTGACCAAGGCTTCCACCGAACGGAAGCCGTAGCCGACAGGCGCAAAGCCCGGCCCGTTGTGTTCCACATATTGAAAGTAATCCGGGCTGGGCTCCGCATAAGCCGTTGCGCCCGCGCCTTTGGGCTGGCGGAGATAAGAATATTTCAGACCGCGGTACTGATCGGAGTGCGCCAGCAAGGCCCCGCCCGTTTCGCCCGCGCAATACAGCGTCAGCGCCTGCGTGTTCGTGCCGGGTGCCTCGTCTGGAAAACCCAAGCCGTTCTGCACGTTGAGGCACGCGCCGTTGCTCCATAACACGCGAGCATCGGTCCAAAGGTATCCCTCGTTGCCGTTAGGGTAGCGATCCGTCACGCCATGAACACTGACGGCTGTGGGCAACAACCCGGTAATAAAGTGCACCAAGTCGACGTAGTGGCAGCCGATGTAAGAGAAGGCATCGGAGTTCTCCTTCGTACACCAGTTCTGGAAGTTGGAATGGCGGTAATACCACTTCTCAAAAAGACAGGCGGTGCCCAGGCGAAATTCCCCGAACCTGCCCTCGCGGTACTTGCGGCGCGCCATCAGACTGCGGTCGTCGGACCGCTTGTGGTATTCGATAGCTACAAAAAGACCGGCTTCATGGGCCGCGAGTTCGATTGCCTCGGCTTCCGCAACGCTTAGCACCAACGGCTTCACAGCCAGCACATGCTGCCCGGCCGCCAGCGCCGCCATGATGACCGCATAGTGCAATTGATCCGGCACAGCGATTACAGCTAATCCGCCCGGTGCCATGGCCTTCAACACACTCACGTACAGTTCGGGTTGCGGATCGCCGGCCGTTTCGGGGTAGCCCACAAACGTCTGCCCCGGAAACGCTTCCGCCAAGGTGGGGGACCGCCGAAGCGCGGCGACCGTCTCATAGCGTGACGCGCAAACCTGAATCCGGCCGATGCGCCCCAGGCGCTGCAACTGATAAAGGGACGGCAGTAGTTGATCGTGACTGATCATGCCTCCGCCGATCAGAGTCACCATCGGCATCATACGCTGGCAGATTCGCGAAAGGCTTCTTCCAGCACGCCCACGCTTTCGAAAATGGCCTCTTTAGTGATCACCAGTGGCGGCGAAATTTTCACCGTTGCGCCGCCCAAGCCAACAGGGCTGAACATCAGCACGCCCTTTTCCATGCAGCGCTCCACCACGTTCCAGGCCAAGTCGCCATCCGGTTCGGTGGTGCCCGGTTTCACGCAAGCCACACCGGCCACCAATCCCTTTCCGGCCACGTGGCCTATCGCGGGCATGCTCCCCGCAAGCGAGGCAAGCGCGGCGTGAAGCACCTGCCCCATCGCGTGAGCGTTTTCCGCAAGGCGTTCATTCACCACCAGATCGATGGACGCCAACGCGGCGGCGCAGCAAACCGGGTTGCCGGTGTGGGTGGAAGTCATGCTCCCCGAAGGTTGAAGGTCCATCACATCGGGCCTTCCCGCAACCGCGGCTAGCGGCAAGGAACTGGAGATGCCCTTTCCGAAACAGGCCAAGTCGGGAACGATGCCGTAATGCTCAAAGCCCCACATGGTGCCGCACCGGCCAAAGCCCGCCTGCACCTCATCGCAGACCAGCAAGGTTTTGTAGCCGGTACACCACTCGCGCAACGCTTGCATATATTCCGGAGGCGCGAAAGATGCGCTGCCTCCCTGATATGTTTCAAGGATCACACCCGCGACATTCTGCGATTCCACCTTGGCCGCATGCAGCGCCTGCAGGAAACCTTCAAAAGAAACGTCTGCATTGCGGTACCCATCGGGAAACGGTATCTGAACAAAACCAGGGTCCAGATTCGCGATCCATTCTTTCAACGCCGGGATGCCGCCCGCTTGCTGCGAGCCCAGAGTTCTTCCGTGAAATGCGCGGTCGAAGGAAACGATCACATTCTTCGACCGGCCTCCCACGCCCATGCCGTGCGTCCGGCAAAGCTTGATCACCGCCTCCACGGTTTCCGATCCCGTGGTGAGCAGGAAAACCTTTTTCAAAGGTTCCGGCAGCAAGCCCGCCAGGCGTTCCACCAGACGAGAGCGAATTTCGCTGGGGAAACAATAGTTGGTCAACAAGTGCGATTGCGCCTGAGCACAGACAGCGTCAATCACTTCCTTGCGCCCGTGGCCCGCATTCGCAATCAGTACTCCCGACGACCAATCGATCCACTTATTCCCGTAGGCATCCCAGACTTGAAAGCCTTCCGCGCGGTCCCACACAATTGGCGGCTGCCCGCGCATGGCCACAGGCTCAAAGCGGTGCAGTTTTTCAAGCACGGGCAATGACGCGGGCACCGGCAACTCGGTCACAATCCGTCGGAAGCGCGTGTCGACATGCGGCACACATCGGGGCGTCAGGCTATATTCTCGGGCCAAGACTTTTATCTTGGGACACTGGCATTGCTCTTGGCAAGGCTCGGCGGCCGCTTGCGAAGAAGTTGCCCCTCTTCCCTGGCCCAGTTCGCCAGCAGCGACCGGTCGCGCTCCGTCAGCGCGCTTTCCCAATGCATCCAGCGGTATGTCTTAGGCGGCATCTTATCCCGCTTCAAATCCGTCTCGATCGCCAAAAGGAAGCCGCGCTTCCTGCCAGTGCTGTAGCTGCTCCATTCAGACAGGTTGAAGAAACTTCTGCCGCGTTTTACGTCCGCGGCAATCGCCAAGGAGAGTGGTGGAATCTTCGAATACCAGGGCCACTCGATTCTGTTCGAGTGGCAGTCTTTGCAAGATCGCTCAAACACCCGGGCCACGGGTGCGGACATGCCGGCCTGGCTGGTAGACGCATCTTCATTAGCGCGGTTCACATGTGTACGTGGGAGCAGCGCGACCGTGAAAACAACAAGGAACAGCAGCGCGGAAACGAAAGGAAGACGCGCATATACGTTAGCCATGCCCGATTGTTGGCATCGGCACTTTCCCGAGTGGTTAGGGACTTGTACAGTTGTTGTGAATTCGTTTCCGCTCTAAATTGGCAGGCGAATCCAGAAGCGCGTGCCGCCTTGAAAATCAGGGTCCATCCACAGTTCGCCGCCGTGCGCTTCCACGCTCTCGCGCGAAAGAGCAAGCCCCAGACCGAGCCCATTTTTCTTGCCGGCCGTGGCAAAAGGTTGAAACAAAACATTGCGGATTTCGACAGGCACGCCGGGCCCGGAATCTTCCACACACACCAGCGCCGAACCATCGCGCACGCTCGCGCCGATGGCCAGCGTGCCCCCGTTCGGCATTGCCTCTATCGCGTTGCCGATCAGGTTCAGAAACACGCGTTCCATGCGCGCGCGTTCCAGCGGCAGTTCAATCTGTTCGGGAATGGCCAGGTGCATCGATACGCCATTCGATTGCGCAGCCGCGGAACTGGCATCCGCCGCCGCGTGGATCACTTCGCCCAAGCGGCAGATTTCCGCCGGCTGCGTGCGGCCGCGCGAAACATCCACAAGCTCCTGCAACATGTCTTTGATGATGCGCGAAGACCGGTAAATATTCCCCGCCAGGCGCTGAGTCTGAGCCGGATTCCACTCCGCATCCATCAGTAGTTCTGAGCCGCCATAGATAGCAGCCAGCGGATTTCGCAGGTCATGCACAATCGATGAGGAAAGCTGGCCGATGGTGTGGATGCGCTCCCGCGTGATGAGTTCCGCGCGCGCTTCCTGAATAGAGCGGCACATGGTATTGAACGTGGACGCGAGCCGCCCCAACTCGTCCTCGCGGGTCATCGGCACCCTGACCGTATAATTCTGCCGGGCGATTTCGGTGGCCGCGCGGTCCAACTGTTTCACGGGTTCC
This sequence comes from Bryobacterales bacterium, assembly GCA_038229155.1. Taxonomy (GTDB): domain Bacteria; phylum Acidobacteriota; class Terriglobia; order Bryobacterales; family Bryobacteraceae; genus JALYXI01. The sequence continues at coordinate 5,073 of JBBROT010000146.1, forward strand.
AGAATGCGGCGCGCCAGCCAATAGCTCACGGCAAGGCACATCAGAATCGCGGCAAGCCAGGTCATGATCAGATTGCGCTGCAGTGCCGCCAGGCTTTCATGCACCGCCCCGAAGGAGCGAATGATCAGCAGGTCGCCGACGGTCTTTCCGGCCACGCTATGCAGGCTGCTGCGTATCACGCCGTAGTCTTCGTCGATTGCATGCACGCGCCGGAAGCCCGCCACCGAGCCCGATTCTCGCGCCAGGGCTTCACTCAATGATCCCGGTAAGGTCGACGCCACCACCCGGCCTCCGGCAACAAAGAGAAAATCGCTCTGGCCCGTATCGCGCTTCAACTGTTCCGCCAACCCAGCGCTGACGGGGAACCCGGCCACCAGCACATTCAGCAGGCCCATGCCCTGATCCGTGCCCACGTACACGGGCGTGACCACCATCTGATACAACTGGCCCTTCTGCATCACGAAGCCGGAAGTTTGCGCGGGAAAGTTCGGGGCGGCATCGCGAACGGCACGGATGTCTGTGCCCAAATCCTGGGGGCCGCCGAGCGAAGCAATGAGCGTCCCGTTCGGATCGGTCACCAGAAACACGCCGGCAGTTTCCGAAATTTTCGACCACAATTCACCGGCGGTATCGCGGATGGTGGCTTGATCGCGCGTGCTGAATGCGGCTCGCACATCGGACATGCTGCTCAACACCAGGCTCACGGAGCTGAGCATGGCCGCGCGCGAATGCCAGAGCGATTCGTACGCCTTCGCGCTCACTTCCATCTCGTTCTCAACGGTCTGCGACATCGCGCGGAGCATCTGGTCCTGCACGAACCAGCCCGTCAGCGCCAGCAGCAGCGTGATGGCGACCGAGGTGGAGAGCAGGATCTTCGCCAGTAGGGATAGGGGTCTGGCTTTGCCCATAGCGCTCATTTGCGCACGCCAGGATAGACCGCGCGGTCGTCAGTGCCTTGCGGGTAATCCAGCCCGTGTTTGTTCTTATGAGGCGAAGGCAGATAGCCCGCTTCCGAAACCGTCATGGCGGGCTGTGGGCTTGAGGACGCGCCGGTAATCTGCACCGTCCGTGTGAGCGTTCGCAGAGCTTCTTCCGTGGCGCGTTCGTGATATACCCGCAATTGATAAGTCCCGGCGGGAGCATTGATGGAATAGGTGCCGTCAACGGCCGTAACAGCAAAGTAGGGAGTATCCAGCACCACAATCAGCGCACTCATGGCCGAGTGAATATTGCAAAACACGCGCACGATTCCGGGCCGGGAAAAGCGCACGGCACGGCTGGTGCCCGGGGGATACAGGCCCACATCGAAGACCTGCCCGCTATAGCTCGAAAAGGCGTTATGAAAGATGGGGTCGGCATTCGGGAAATCGATTACGGAACCGGTTTCGACAGCCAACAGATGCGGCCGGAACATTTTATCTTTCTGTAAAATTTCAAAGTGCTTGTTCGGTGAGGCGGTGCGCGCGCGCGGCTCTAAAGAATGAAGAGACACCACCACGCCGGAGAAGTCGGCGCGTTTGCGCACGGCCGGGTCGCGCGAATCTTTCAGTTCCAACCGGCCGCGGAAGGCAACGGGGTCGGCCGCGCTCAACAAGTTGCTAAAAAGGGCGCTAAAACAGATAAGCCAGGGCCAGATCATAGTGGTTGTTCAACCGGATACCCTGGTTCAGGTAATTCGTCCGGGTCTGCGATATTTCGAAACTGCCAAGTATGTTCGGCGCAATTCGATACATGAAGTTACCGGCGTAAGTGAAGTTCCTCGTGGGAGCGTTCCCCGCCAGATCCGCGGGCCGGTTCAGATGCTCCCCCCCATACACGTGGAAGGTGAGTTTCGGCGTCGCGAAAATTGCCATCTGGCCCCAGCCGCCGGTGCTATGCACGGGCATCGCAATACCTGGCGAGAGGATCAGAAAGCCTTGCCGCAGAGCGCCCAGGCTCGACACGTTGCGCCCGCGAAAGAACGCGCCTGTGAACTCCACAAATGAGGCCGGCCGCCACAGGGCATCGAGGGTAAAGATCCGGCTATCCACGGAAGTACCGGCCACGTGCGTGCTGCTGGCGTGATAGCCAGTGGCGAACTCATAGCGGCGCGCTCCGCCCTTGTGCCAGAATTCCACGCGCCCTTCATAACCCGGTCGCGCGCGCTCCAGGGTGCGTGCATACGCGGCAGGCACATTCGTTTCCAATTCCTGTGTCTGATAGACTCCGGCTTGCGCGCGCAACCCTGAATTTTCGCCCAGGCCGAACCGCTGTTCAATTCGCGCCTGCGGTTGCCAATCCCAAAGATTGCCCGCGGCAGTGAGCGGCGATTGTCCCACCTGGGCCAGTGAATCCGGCTCTCGCGGCGCAATGATCGGCTTGTCCTGCCCCACCATTATGGTGGTGTTGCGCCAATTCAAATCGAGAGTGGCCACACGCAGGTGGAAGATGTGGTCATCCGGCAGAGCGGAACCCGCAAAGAAATCCATGTAAACGGAACCGGTCGCCTTGCCGCCCCAGGGAAGCGATGGGCCGTTGAAGGTCAGGCCAAGCACGGTCTGCCGGAGCGAAGCACCGCTCGGTCTCATGCCGCTGTTCAAGGCCGCCACAACGGGGTATTGAGAGGTTCCCGCGTTCCGACCGTTCTTGAAAGCGTTGAATAGTAACATGCCCGTGATGGCCACCGGGCTCTTCTGCGACGTCTCCACTTTGCTCTGCGACATTTCGCCGGTTCGCGCTTCCTGAACCGCCATGCGTTCTTCCATGGGCGGCGCGCCCCCGAGCGAGGGAGCCTCCGCAACCGGCGTGTTCTTCAGATTCGATAGCTCATCGCGCAGCGACCGCACCTCATCGGCCAGCTTGCGATTTTCCTGCTCCATGCGGTCCAGGCGGGCCAGTATGCGCTCCAGTGCTGAATCCGTCTGGGCGCATGCGGCCGGTACGAAAGCGAATAACAGAAGAAGCGGACGGCGCAGTTTCATGCGAGTAATTGCTCCAGGCGTTTGCGAACGGCTAATGGTGAATAGGGTTTGGTGAAGAACGCCGCGGCTCCGCCCGAAAGCGC
>JBBROT010000147.1:0-8095 GCA_038229155.1 Bryobacterales bacterium
GGTCGCGAGCGGCACCGGCTATTTGTCTACGAGCCCTACTTATCTATCCTGAACGAAGGAACAGAGCCCTTATAGAGATTCGAGCCGTGAACCTTTAGCGGGAACAAACCGCAACGATAAAAGCGCCATCAGAGCTGACAAACTCCATCTCCACCTTGAACCCGGCATGCTCTTTTAAGAGCCAGTGGAACGCCGCTGGGGTGAACCGGTAGCAGAAGTTCATAAAGATGCGTTCGCCCCTGGCGATGGAAACTTCCTGACCCGCGACGGCGATCCGCAGATCGCGATGCGACTGGAAGTATTTCGCCGTCATGTGCATGCCGGGGTGCCGTTCGTCGCTCTTGGTTTCAAAGCGGATTTGCCCATCGTCTTCATGAATACCCAAGCTGGCCAGCGGAGCCATGGCAAATTTGGCAAGCTTCCCCTGGTCTTCCTCAGGCGCGTCTTCCCGGAATATTTCAGCGTCAAGAATCAGACGGTCGCCGCCCTTCATGGTCTCGGCGATGTTGCGGATATGGTCCAACGGGTCGAAAGCGCCCAGCGTGTTGCCGCTCATCACCAGCAGCTTCGGCGATTCGGCGGCGTCCGACGCCAGCACGACATGCATGGGGCTGGAGATATCGGCCTTGATGCCAAGCACCTCCAGATCATCATCCTCGGCAGCCGCGCAGGCAATCTCCAGCAGAGTCTGGCTGGCATCCACGGGGAAATATTTCACCGTCTTTCCAGCGCGTTGAAGCGCTTTCACCAACGCCCGGTCTTTATGCCCTTCGCCCGCGCCCAGGCTCACCAGCGGCACGGTTGTACCGAAGCCCGCCACCAGTTCGCCCGCTTTGCTATTCACCAAGTCCCACGCTGAATCCAAGCTCCGGAATTTGTCCTGGCTCGACAAATCGCGCCAAGTTTTTACCGACAAAGGAAGCCAATAAAAGAACTTCTCCGGCAGGTCTCGCGCCTCTAGCGACTCCGCAAATTCCTGCGCAATTTCCGCCTCGGTAAGCAGCACTTCGATATTCATCTGTTTTTAGGGTACGCAATTTTCAGCCTCCCGGAATGTCATAAAAAGTACATTGGCACCCGATCCGCTTCTGAACCGGTAGAAGGATCTTTATGAACACATTCAAACGAACCGTGCTGCTGGCAACCACTCTAAGTTGCTGCTCAATATTTGCCGCGAAGGAAGCTGACGCCGTTAAGCGCCTGGATTCCTCGGCGACCGTACTGAAAGAGATGCTGGGTGCCGATGACAAGGGCGTCCCCAAAGAGTTGGTGGAACAAGCTCAGTGCGTGGTGGTGATCCCCAACCTGAAGAAAGCCGGTTTCATTGTCGGCGGTAAGTATGGAAAGGGCTTTGCCGCTTGCCGCAAGGCGGGTGACACAGGCTGGACCGCCCCCGCGGCGATGCGCATCGAAGGCGGCAGCATCGGTTTCCAGATCGGCGCTTCCGAAACGGACGTGATTCTGATTGTGAAAAACAAGAGCGGCGTCGAAAAGCTGTTGCAGGATAAGTTCACGCTCGGCGCTGGTGCCGAAGTCACCGCGGGACCTGTAGGCCGCGATCTCTCCGCACAGACCGATGTCCAGATGCACGCGGAAATTCTGTCGTATTCCCGTTCACGCGGAGTCTTCGCCGGCCTGACCCTCAGCGGGGCAACCCTTCGCCCGGATAACGATGACAACATGGAAATTTACGGTCACGCCACCACCAACAAAGAAATCCTGAGCGGTTCGGTTCCTGCTCCCGCTTCGGCGGCTGCTTTCGAATCGGCTCTCAGAACCTATTCCGTTACCAAGCAGTAGCTATCCCGGCGAGTGGGTTGCCGTTCATTCGGCGACCCACTCGTTTGTATCCACCTCCAACCAGCCCTGTTGAGGCAGCGCATCGACAGGGAGCGATTTGTGCCAGAAAGAGGCGTTGAAACGAAGCGAGACCTCGCGGTCTTTTTGCACTTGCTTTAACGGTATTTGCAACTCCAGCACTTCGCTAAATGCGCTAAGAAAGGGGAAGGGCGATTCGCTCACCGTCAAGTGTCCTTTCTCCAAGTGCAACACCACCGACTTCTCGCCGACTCCGTTCGGACGAAAGCAGAAACGGCAATCGAGTGAATCGATCAAGTCCGCCGCATCTTCCCGGAAGTCCACCCGCAGATACAGGTTTTCCTGATCGTAGCCATAGTACAGTTCTCTCACCAGAAAGCGTTTCCCGTGCATGGACCCGGAACGCTGGTCCACGTGATAGACACCCGCTCCGATCCATTCAAAGTAGCTGCTGATCTTTCCATCGACAGTCGCGCGCACAAGACCGGTGGGTTCCGTCTTCCGCTCGGCAGTCACTATTTTCAAGATGGGGCGCGAGAGTTCTTCCGGAGGCATTTTCCCCAGAGCGCGATACACGTTCGCAATGTGAGAACGAAACAGCTCGTCGAACTCCGGTCGCGTGGCGGATTCATGCTCAGGGCCGTACCACCAGCACCAATCGCTACCTTCGGCAATCAGAATTTCTTCCCAGGCGAGTTTGCGATTTTCCTCCGATACGCCCTGGGCCTGATCGTAAGCTTCGCGCGCAGCCAGCAAAAAGTTCCACGCGCGGTTATCCTCTTCGGCACCGATCCAGATATCGAAATTGGCGTTGATCCACGAACCGGGGAAAATATGCGTCAAAGGTTCAGGGTCCAGACGCCGGAAGCCTTCGGCCACAGTCACGGATTCCATCTCTGGATCGTCCGTAATGGCTTGGTAGAGTTCGCGGAAGAACGGCCGGCCGGCCCGGTCATAGTATTCCCACGCATTCTCACCATCGAGGATCACCGGGACCAGCGCATCGCGCCCGGAGGCCAGAAGCCCCGCGCAATTATCGCGGATGCGCCGCAGGAAATCGCTGGCCGCTTCGCGCGCGCCCATTCCTGAGTAAACGAAGCCAATCAGGTCGCTGAGCATGTGGTCGCGAAACAGAACCTGCATGGATCGATCGTCCTGCGTCCACTTCCAGGGCCGGTACGTCTCTTCGACACCGGCACCGCGGCCCAAGGTCCTCGCCAGCACACCATTATCGGTGGCCGCCCATTTGAATCCGCATTCGGAGGCGATGCGGAACACTTCGTCAGATACCGAGCCCTCGCTTGGCCAGAGCCCGGCGGGGGCAACACCGAACACACGCTGAATATATTCGCGCGACATCATGAGTTGCGTGCGGGCGTCTTCGGGATAGCTGAAGCGCCTAGGCAGGGGGACGTTAGGGTGCGCGGTTGCCGCGACATTCGAATCGCACAGCAGCGGCAGAATAGGGTGGTAAAAGGGCGTAGTGGAGATTTCGATCTGGCCCGACGCGGCCAGGCGTTTGTAGGTGGGGATCACAAGGCCCACCAGTTCCTGTTGTTTGCGGCCCATTAGCGCCTGTTCTTCCGTGGTGTAATCGCGGCCTTTTGCGATCAGCGCATGAATCTCGGGATCGCCTTCCTGGAAGTACTCATCGAACCAGGCGAGTTGCGATAGCATCTGCAAATCGCGCATGTCCTGCACCGGAACCGATGCCGCGCTCTGCTTCTGGCCGTAGCGTTCATAGAGTTCCCCATAGCGCGGATAGCGGTAAATCATGCGGCCCGGGTGAGCGTGGAACGAATGGTGCAGCAGGAATTGCTGGTCTTGCTGGGTGAGCGTCTCGGCGTGCTTCAATGCCAGCGAAAGAAAGGGGTCTCTGGCTTGGCCCGACGCATACTCCTCCACCTGCACCATCATCGAAGGCACCAGGTTGAACGTCTGGTGAATTTGCGGAAATTCATCCAGGATCTTCACCATGCCGTAGTAATCTTTCAGCGCATGAAGACGTGTCCAGGGCAGTTTGTATTCGCCGGAGATCAGATCCTTATAGAACGGTTGATGCATGTGCCATAGGAAGCACAGATGTATTTTCGCCATTAGCGGAACATGCTCCGTACGGGGACGGGGCGCGCGGAATGCTCGCCTTTAATGGCCGCCCAAAGTATGTCATTCAGCTCATCGTCGTTGTTCAGATCTTCGTCCTCGAAATTCATTTTGTGCGAGAGCGCCGCCGTGGGGGAACGCTCCGGATTGCGATCGGTCAGCGAGATATTGGGGGGCACCGCGGCATAGGGTTTGCTGTCGGCGTTCCCAAAGGCCGCCGTCATGGGCGAAGCACCGGCATCGAAGTGGGTCATGGGCCGTATGCCCAGAATCATCTCCATGGTGCGCAGCATACTGGTGGTGTTGTACATGGTGCTGTCCACCGCGCCGCGCCGCGTGAAAGGGCTGATAACGAAAGCCGGTGAGCGATGCGAATCCACGTGATCCGCGCCATTCTGCGCGTCGTCTTCCAAGACAAAAATCGCTGTTTCGTTCCAGAAGCGCGATTTCGAAACCGATTCCACAAGGCGGCCCAAAGCGTAATCGTTATCGGCCAAGCTGGAAAGCGGAGCAATTTTTCCGGCGGCCGTTCCCGACGTGTGATCGTTCCCTAAACGCATGATGATGAACCGCGGCATTTCGCCTTTTTGCTCAAACTGAGCAAGGTCCTGCTCGAATACTTTTACGCGCTCCACATCGGAATAGTCCAGATCGAACGCGCGATAGAGCAGGTTGGTAACGGGGGAGAGCACCGGGTCGCGCACCGATTCAATCTGTACGCCGTCGGCTGTGGCCTCTTTGCGGTTCGTCGCGAAGTGGCCGTAGTTCCGCATGGTGATGCCGCGCTGCCTGGCGTTGGTCCAGAGGTAGTTGGCGGGTGGAAGCGCGGCCGGTTCGCCGCCTTCGTAATCGTATTTCTTGCGTCGGCCCGCGTAGCTGTTGGGCCAGAACTTCTGCACATAATCGCTCGCGATGGCCGCCGTGGACCAGTTGTGCCCATCGGCGGAAACATCGGCCGAGACATAGAAATTATCGAAGAGCACAAACTCACGCGCCAGCTTGTGATGGTTCGGCGTGAACCTCTCACCGAAGAGCACCAGTGACGCATCGCCATTCCCCTCTTTCATATCGCCCAGCATTTGATCGTAAGTGCGATTTTCCTTCACCACATAAATCACGTGTTTGACGCGGCCCAGCACGGCGGGCGCGGGTTCGTCGAGCTTCACGTCGCGATAGGGCGAGTTGGCGATCACCGATTTCGTATAGCCCGACAGCGTCACGCGGTCGAAGGAATCCACAAACGAAACGGTGCCCCGCTGTATGCTGCCGACGTACTGATCCGAGCGAACTCCCATATGAGGCGGATCCGGGCGCGTGAGCGGGCCAGGGCCCTTCGGATTCGGATAAGAGCGCAAGCCTTTACCATTCGCGATCGCCATGCGGCCATCTTTCAGCCCGCGAACGGCGGTGGGATACCACCCTGTGGGAATGAAGCCCATCACGCGGGTGCGATCTTCCGAGACGTCCGCTACGGCGACTGCGTTCGCATCGGAGCAGGCAATATAGAGCTGGTTCAAATCAGCGCTCAGGCCTAGCGCGGTTGGCGTCATGCCGAGAGGTTCGCGAGGCGTGAGCGAAACATTGATGGTCTCAAGCGCGGTCAATGCGGCACCCTCGCCGACACCGATGCTATACACATTGTTGGTATTCGCGGCAGCCACGAATAAACGGCCCAGCCACGTTTTGCCGCTCTCCTGGCTGACGTTCGCTCCTGGACGCAGCAGCATGTCCGTGGGGTGCGCGCCCACACGCAGCGTTGTCATGGGGGCGTTGTCCGAAGCTTGAAACTGGCTGAGCGAGCCATCCGCCCAGTTCGTCACCAGATACGTTTTTCCATCGGGAAGGAAGAGTATGCGGTAGGGCCGACGGCCCGTTTTCACGCGCGCAATCGCTCGCCCGGAATCGAGATTGATCGTTACCAGCGAATCCTGGAAGAGGTTGGCCGCATACAGAAAGCGGCCATCGGGAGAGAGCGCGACATCGCCCGTGAAGTTTCGAGACGTCTGTTCCTCGCGCGTTCCTTCCGCCGCCTTCTCAAGCGTGGAAAGCGTGCGGGCGGGGGTGAGTTTTCCCTGCGCAAGTTCGAACTCATAAACCGATCCTGTCGAACCGCCCCCCACATACACCCGGGTGCCCGCGCGATTCATGGCCAGCCCCAGCCAGCCATCGGCCACGCGCGTACGGCCCACTTCGGCCGCGGTTGCCGTATCGATCACGGAGACGGACGGCGGATTGTAGCCACCGTTCAACACCAGCAGATACTTGCCATCGGGCGTCAGTACAGTCGACATGGGCAGCGTGTCCACGGGCACATGCTTACCCACTGGCGTAATTTTCCACCCGCTGACCAGCAGCGTGGAATCGTCCTGTTGCGGACCGGGAGTTACGCGCGGAGCGGGCTGGGAAACCAGCGCGGCGGCGGCGAGCAAGACGAGGGCGGCGAATCCAAAAGAAGATTTCATAATTTTTAGAGTGGATTGGGTACTGAGCTAGGACCGGTACTTCTGAGCGATGGGGAAGCGTCGCCCGATGCCAAATGCCTTCGATGTGATCTTCAGGCCGGGGGCCGCCTGCTGGCGCTTATATTCGTTGCGGTCCACTTTGGCGGCAATTTCTTCCGTGAGCGCGAGCGGCAATTCCAAATATCTACTGATCTCCGCCGGCGTGCGGTAGTGCTCCACATACTCGCGCAAGATGGCATCGAGCGTGTCGTAATCCGGAAGGCTATCGGTATCTTTCTGATCGGGACGCAACTCCGCGCTGGGCGGCTTATCGATTACAGATTGCGGAATCACGCCGGCCCGCAGATGGCTCAGGGCGTACACCATGGTCTTCGGCACGTCGCTGATCACCGCCAACCCGCCGCACATATCGCCATAGAGCGTGCAATAGCCCACCGCGATTTCACTCTTATTGCCGGTGGTCAAAACCAGCGCGCCCGTGTCGTTCGAATACGCCATCATGGTGACGCCGCGCAGCCGCGCTTGTACATTTTCGCGGGTCACGGCGGATTTCGGCAGCGTCGCCGCCATGCAGTTGAAAGCGCCGGTGATAGGCGCGGAGATCATGGGGATTCCCAGATTATCGGCCAACAATTGTGCGTCCGTGATGCTGCCCGGCGAGCTATAAGGCCCGGGCATGCTGATGCCGGTCACGTTCTCTTTGCCCAGGGCTTCCACCGCGATGCACGCCACCAGCGAACTATCGATGCCGCCCGAAAGCCCGATCAACGCCTTGGCGAATCCGCACTTGCGAACGTAATCGCGCGTGCCCAGCACCAGCGCTTCATAAACTGCCTCGCACTCATCGCTAAAGTTTGCACGCTGTTCGAACAGCACCAGATCTTCGGAGAAAGAGCAGGCGCTTGCAACCACGTTCCCCTCGGCGTCCATGGCGAAACTGCTGCCATCGAACACCAGTTGATCGTTGCCACCCACCTGATTCACCCACACCACGGGCACCTTATGGCGGCGTGCTTGAGCGGCCAGCATGTCGCGACGCACCTGGCGCTTGCCGGTCCAATACGGGCTGGAATTGATGTTGATGAGGAAATCGCCGCCGAGCGCGACCAATTCTTCCACGGGGTCGCGGCGATAGCGCCGGTGCGACCAAAACTTGCGGTCATTCCAGGCATCTTCGCAGATGGCGATGGCGAGTTTGCGGCCGCCGAAAGTAAAAGGCTCCTGCGAATCGGCGGAGACGAAGTAGCGTGCTTCATCGAAGACATCGTAATTCGGCAGCAGCACTTTCGCTTGCCGGAATTTTACCTGGCCGGCTTCCAGCAGCGCCGCGCAATTGGTGGCGCGGTTACCGGTTTCGGCATCTGAGCGAGCCACAAATCCCGCCACGATAGCGATGGGCAGATGCGCGGTTTGCGAGGCGAGGCGATCTAGAGCGGCTTCGGAATCCACCAGGAAGCTTGGCATCTCCACCAGATCGCGCGGGGGATAGCCTGTCAGCGAAAGCTCAGGGAAGACGATCAGTTCCGCATTCCGCTCCGCCGCCCGCGTTGCGAAATCCACCATTTTGGCAGTGTTCCCCGCTAGGTCGCCGACGGTTGTATTGATCTGTCCCAACGCCACGCGCATCGATTTTTATTGTACTTGCCACTGGATTGTGCGAAACATGCCATACTCGCGGTTTCCTCCTCTCGGAGAACACAAACTGGCGAACA
>JBBROT010000148.1:0-7988 GCA_038229155.1 Bryobacterales bacterium
CCGCCGCCGGATTGCGCCCGATCTGGACCCAGTTCTGCCCCAGGCCGTGAACCAGCGCCCAGGCTCGCATGGACCGGACGATGGCGATATCGCCCATCTGCGCACCAAGCTTTGGCATCAACCCGGTGGGCCAAAAGACGTTATTGACCGTGGCTGGGTTGAAGCTGGTTGGCGTAATGCCATCGATCATCTTCAGATCGAACGTATCGGTATGGCTCGGCGCGCCCGCCAGCAGAATGAAAACAACATTCTTCGCCGTGTTTTTCATGACCGAGGAGCCGGAAGTGGAAATCACCGGAGCCGCCGGAAGCTTGCTTGAAAGGAAAGAAGCGGTCACTCCCGCCCCGGCCAGTTGAAAGAAATGCCGCCGCGAAAGATGCGGCCGGGCATAGAACGATTTTGTTGGGTGCGGATACCGTTCAATCAGCTTGTCGAATTTGTTTTGGCTGTCCATGGTTCCGTGTCCTTAGTAATTGAAAATGAAATCGACCTTGTTAAACAGCGCCCAGAACAAGTCTTCCGCCGCCGCCGTGCGGTTGCCGGTGGAAGTCAGCTTTTGCACCGCCGTGTTCATCTCCGCGTCGGTGGGCTTTCGGGAAAGCACGTTTAGATAAAGAGTGTTCACCAACTGGGGATTCGGCAGACTGATATTTTTCGCCAGCAGCCCGTTCATCACCGTTGCTTTCACACGGGTTTCAATGAAAGGATCGTTCATCATGTTCAGGGCCTGAAGAATCGAGCCGTCCTGCCGGCGTGGGTTTGCATCCCGGTCTCCGCGCAGGAACGTGTCTAGGAAAGTGGTGACCGTGCCGCCGGGCATTCCCACCGCATCGGGCAGTTGCATGGCGAAGGCGACCTTACCGAAACCTGGGGAAACCACGCTGTAGGTTGTGGAATCGTTCGTAAACCCATTGATGGTGTAGGACGGCATGATGTTGGTTGCCTGGGTGATGGCATCGTGAATCTCTTCCGACCACAACCGACGCACGAATTTGCGCGCGAAAAACTTCTCGTAGGAGATATTCCACTCCCCCGTATAGGCAGAAGAGAGCTGGTACGTTTCCGAGTTCGCAATCTCGCGCTGCAAGGCCTTCAAATCGAACCCACTGGCGATAAAGTGGCGGGTCAGAGATTCGAGGAGAGCCGGATTGGTGGGCTGCAAAGTCCACGGCGCGGGCGGCGGGTTGGACGCGTCCAGCCGGGCAGGGTCAAACTGATCGGGCGGATCGACTATACCGCGCCCGAAGAACTGGGCCCACATGTAATTCACGGTGGCGCGCGCGAACTGCGGGTCTGAGGTGACGAAGCGGGCCAGCGCCGCGCGGTAATCTTCACCAGGATTGGGCTTCGCGCCGCCGAACATATAAGAAGGCGCAACGGACTTGATCTGGCTGGTACCGCTGCCGACATATGCTCTCGCGGGACGGTTTCCGGTCGTGCTGCCCAACTGGTAATCAGCCGTGTACTTATCGAGCGACCAATAGTACAGGTTGTTATTTTGCGGCATGTTGGGATCGACAATCTTCTTGCGTACAGGCCAGGTATGGGCCATGAACGCGGAAAGCTGCCAAGCCTGGTAGCGCGTGGTCTGGCTGGCCCACAAGTTGAGCGAATCCAAATGACCGCGGCCGTTATGGCACAGCAGACAATTCATGTGAGTGATGCCCAGCATTTGTTCCGCGACGTTGGTGGTCTGCTGATCGAAAATATCCTGCTGGGGGCCGCCGCTCACCACACCGCCAACCAGCCAATTCATTTGGCCATTTGCCTGATCGAAACTGTTCCCGCCCTGCGCGGCAATCAGCTCCGTGGCGATCGTATTGTAGGGTTTATTCGAAAGCAGCGAATCATGAATGTATTTGTAGAAGGCATTCCGGCCCTCCGCGCGGCGTTGCGTACCGGTGACGTTCGACGCATTGTTTTGATAGAGATCCCCGAAATACATGGTCCATTTGTCGACCCATTCGGGCTCCGAAAGCAGCTCGTCGATCAGTTTCGCGCGTTTATCGGAAGCCGGATCGCTCACGAAGGCGTTGACGCGGTCGGGCGTGGGAATACGGCCCGTCAGGTCAAGAGAGATACGCCGTATAAAGGTGTAATCGTCCGTCTTATCGGCCGGGGTGACCTGATTGGCCTTCAAATCCTGCTGGATGTAGTAATCGATGGAATCCGGCTGTGGCTGCGACGCGAAACTGGTATTAGGAGAGGCTGCCAAATCGGCCAAGCGGGTGAACGACACGCTGGACGGAGAAATCGCGCCCGCCACCATTCGTGTGGTTTTCGAAAGTGTGGATTCTTCCTGAACGCCAGCCAGCCGCAGGGAGGATTTTATAAACTTTTCGCGGTTCGGGCCGAAAAACGCGCATTCGGAGTGGTCGGGCAGTTCCAGGGTGGCGGATTGAGCGAAAGCGCGAGAGGAGCCCGGAATAAGAAGAGAGAAAACTAAGGCAAACGCTAAAAAACGATGAAAGAGGAGTCTAACCATGAAAACGATCTCCGAATAAGTTCTGATTTGCTAAACACTCCTATCGGCATGTAGTTGCTGCGGCTTTATTAGCAGATCAACGGATTGAGTCTTTTTAACATCTAGTATTGAAGATGGTATTGAAGAGATGAGTAAGCTTCTGGTGGCATTCGCCCTAGCCGTGATGGTGCAGTTGCGTGCCCAAGCGCAAACGTTAACCGCAGCGCCTGGGAACTCTAGTGTAAACGGGCGTTATTTCTTCCGGCAGCTTCAATTCTCCACCGACACGTCCGGCAATATCACGGGCACCACGTCCTCGCTGGGCTCACTTGTCTTCGACGGCGCGGGCGGATTTACGGTAAATGGCTCCCAGACCGTCGGCAATTTGGCAGCGACTCCGCTGACAGGCACAGGGTCATATTCGGTACAAACGTCTGGAGCGATGAGTATTTCCAATCCGCAGAGGAACGGCTACACCATCAACGCGCGCTTGGGCAGCGAGGCGATTGTAGGGTCTACCACGGAAAGCGGCGACAACATGTTCGACCTGTTTGCGGCGATTCCCGCGCCAGCCGCAGGGCAAGGCATCCCGCTATTTCAAGGGACGTATTCGGTAGCCTCATTTGAATTGCAGAGCGGGCTGGCAACGGGTGCGCGATCCGCTTTGTTCAGCATTCCTGTGGCTTTAGGCGGTGCCATCGGCGTGTTCCGCGCAACGGGGCACGCCGCCAACCTGCAAAACGGGGCACAGGTCACCGAAACTGTCGGCGGGGCAAGTTTCGCCATGGGCGCGGACGGCATCGGCACCATTTCGCTGGGGAGCACGAGCCCGCTGTTGAGCGGCACGCGCAACGTTTACGTCTCCGATTCGGGCAACGTGATTCTGATCGGCTCGCCTTACCCCGGTGGGCAGGATTTCCTGATCGGCGTTCGCCAATTTGCGGGGCAGCCTGCATTGAACAACCTTTTGGGATTGTACGGAACCAGCGGGCTCCGGCTGGACTTGAAGTACCTGAGCACCCAGTCTTATACCGGCTCCCTCAACGGCATTCCGTCGCTGAAGCTGGCGACGGCGGCGAAGCGGCTACACCAGTTCGGTACTGCTCCGGAAGATGTCGTGTTGGCTAACCCAATCGGTGTGAATACGGACGGAACCTTTGCGTACAGCTTCGATGGCCTCGCGCTGGGAACCGGTGGCAACAGCTTTGTTGGGGCCGACCTGAGCACGCTCGACCCGGGGGGTTATTCCATCGATATCGGCTTCCGGGTTCCCGCGCTGACCGGCACAGGAGTGTTCGTCGATCCGAATGGTATCGTGAACGCCGCAAGTTTGACACCGGGCGCTGCTGCCCTTTCGCCGGGGGAGTTTGTCTCTCTTTTCGGCAGCGGACTGGCAAGTGCCGCAATGAGCGCATCCGCGCCTTACCCCTTGGCACTGGGAGATGTGACGGTGTTGGTGAACGGTTTGCCGGCACCGATTGCCTACGTCAGTGCCACGCAGATCAACTTTCTGGTTCCCTATGCGTTGACGGGTTCGGCGGCAACGGTTGTGGTGAATAATGGTGGGGTGGCGTCCAGCCCGGTGAGTGTGCCTTTGCGAAAAACGAGCGTGGGCGCGTTTTCGGCGGATGGCTCCGGCACCGGGCTCGGCGCAATTACGCACTCGAATGGCAGCCTTGTTACCGCGGCGAGCCCGGCGGCGAAGGGCGAAACCGTTGTGGTTTATGCGGCCGGGCTGGGCGCGGTGACGCCGGCGGCGGTGGATGGCGTGCCCTCCAGCGGAACCACGGCCAACCCGGTCGCGGTGGCAATTGCGGGGCAGGTTGGGAAAGTGATATTCGCTGGCCTATCGCCCTCGTTCCCGGGACTCTACCAGGTAAATGTGACCGTTCCCGCCAATTTGACCGGTAAGGGAGCGCTTCCGCTGGCGATTCAGACTATCGATGCGTTTAGCGACCAGGTGTATATACAGGTTCAGTAACGGCTATTGAGTGCCGTCCAGCTTCTGGTTGGAGAGCAGATATTTCGCCAGGGGCAAGCGAAACGTGAAAATCGAACCCAATATGGCGGACGCGCGATACTTGATTCCCGCCGCCGCGCTCTGGTATTTTCCCAGGTAAACGGCGGTTCCGATCACCGCATCGGCATCGAGTAAAGAAGATTGCGCCGGGCTCGCGGAGTGGACGGCGCGCACGGATTGCACAATGCGGATTTTCTTATTCGCGCGGCGGATGACTTGGGCGCACAGGTCCAGATCGCTGCCGAAATTACCGTAGCGCTCGTCGATCTGGCGCATGGCTTTCAGGAAAAACCCGCGCACCATCAGGGCCGCGCCGGTGACGCTCTCTGCGTCGAAATCGCTACTCCCAGCTACTGGCACCAGTTCAGGACCCGGTGGGTGCGCGCGCACCTGAGGCGTGGGGTGACCCATGGCGTCCACCAGCAGAGGAGCCACGGCTCCCAATTCGGAGTATTGCTCCAGCACGTCCGCCAATTCGGAAACGCCAGCACCGGGGATACGCGTATCGTCATGCAGAAAGAGCACGAACTCCCCTTCCGCGCTCCGCAGGCCCAGATTCAGGGCTTTGGTGAGCCCGAAGTTTTTGGGCAGGCGAATCCATCGAACGTGCGGGAACGCTTCTTCGAGCGTGCCCAATCCGCCCTCGGTGCCGTTGTCTACCACGATGATTTGGTGTTCAGCTCCCAGGGATTCGAGCGATTCTCGCAGTTGCTCCACGCGGTTGCGCGTCACGATGACGACAGAGATTCTGTTCATGCGAAGACCGGCTTTCGACTCAGCACAAGGTATGCGCCCATCATGGCGAGGACCACCGAGATCCACTGTTCGAGCGACAGCGACAAGCCGAGTGGGTTCGATTCGTCATGCGCGCGGAAGAATTCCACAATCAGGCGAGCCACGCCGTAAAGAACAAGGTAAAGGCCAATCACTGACCCCGGCTTGTGCGCGCGCGAGGCCAGCCGGTAGAGGATGGCGGCGATGAGGAACTCCGCCAGGCTCTCATACAACTGAGTGGGATGCAGGCGAACGCCCAGCGGCACGCCGACGTTTTGCGCGTCGGTGCTGGTGAAGGTGACTCCCCACGGGAGCGTGGTCGGCCGTCCCCAGCAGCAGCCCGCGGCGAAACAGCCCAAGCGCCCGATGGCATGACCGGCGGCAACGCCCGGAGCGAAGATATCCGCCGTTCTCAAGACGGGCAGGTTCATGCGGTGCATATAGAAATACGCCATGAAGAGCGCGGCGATAAAGCCGCCATAGAAGATACCCGCGGATTGCAGGGTGCCGAGGGAGAAAATCTCCATCGGGTGAGCGCGATACGCGGGGTCGAGCGCGATCATCAACACCTTCGCCCCTACAATTCCGGCGAGCGCGCAATAGACGCCCAGATTGATGACGGTGTCGCGCTCCAGGCCTTCGCGCTTCGCTAAACGGCCTATCAGCCAGAGCGCGGCAAGAAATGCCAGCGCCACCAGAACGCCATATGTGGGGAGCGAGAAGCTGCCGATGGAAAACAGTTTAGGTAGCACGAAGGGGCGCTCCGGAAGGCTTCCACATGGCTAAGAGAAGCAGACCCGCGCCGATGCAAATGGCTGTATCGGCGATGTTGAAGGTGTACCAATGCACTTGGCCGACGTATAGATCGATGAAATCGGTGACGGTGCCGCTGCGGACGCGGTCATAGACGTTGCCGAGAGCGCCGCCGAAAATGCACGCCAGAGCCGTTGCAGTGAGGCGGTCGGTGCGGTCGACGCGCCAGAGGAGCGCGGCCAGAATGCCCACAGCCAGCAGCGAAAAGGCGACTAAAAGCGAGGTACGGAAGCTGGAGGAGGAATCCGACAGTATCCCGAAGGCCACGCCCGGGTTACGTGAACTGACGAAATTGAGCAGCCCGGGGATGATGCCTTTTGTATCGAACGGACCCAAATTGGTTTCCACCAGCCATTTAGACCAGCGGTCCAACCCGAAGACGCCGAGCGAGATCAGGAACACTGCGACTCGGCGATTCATGCGGTCGCTTCAAGTTCATGCAGAGTGGAGGCGCACGACGCGCAGACTGTGGGGAAAAGCGGGTCCCGACCGACATCGAGCGTGTACTTCCAGCACCGCTCGCATTTCGTGCCCGGCGCGCGGGTGATGGCGGCGTGCAGAGCGTCGCCGGGCGCGAGGGTCACGGCGCTGACGATGAAGATGCCGGGAAGTTCATGATGATATTTTTCTAGCAGTGGCCGCAAACCGGGCGGCGCGGTGAGCGCAACCTGCGCCTCTAAGGGTGCTCCGATGAGCTTATCCTGCCGCGCAATTTCGAGGGCTGGAAGGACCACGTCGCGCAGCGAGATCAGCTTGTCCCAGTCTGCGAACTCGCCCGCGGGGACGCTCCGCGCCTGCGGGAACTCGGCCGTATGCACACTACCCTCGTGCCCCAGCATCGGCCAGACTTCTTCGGTTGTATACGAAAGGATAGGGCTGAGCAGGCGAACCAGCGCGTCGGAAATTCGATACAGCGCCGTTTGCGCGCTACGGCGGGCGGCGGATTTGGGGGCGGCCGTGTACAGCCGATCTTTCAAAATATCGAAATAGACGCTTGAAAGATCCACCGTAGCGAACTCGCTCACGGCACGGTACACCTTGTGGAATTCGAATTTCTTGTAGTGATCGAGGCAGGTTTCGGTGAGCGTGTTCAGACGGTTCAAGATCCAACCGTCCAGCTCCTGTAGCTCCTGGATTTCATCGGTCCCGGCGTGGAAGCCATCCAGGTTCCCAAGCGCGTACCGGAACGTATTGCGCAGTTTGCGATAGGCCTCAGTCAAGCGCGTAAGGATGACCGGCGACATGCGCACGTCTTCGTTGAATTCAACAGAGGCGGCCCAGAGCCTGAGGATATCGGCACCGTATTGCTTGATGATCTCGTCCGGCTCGATGGCATTGCCCAAAGATTTGTGCATGGCCTTGCCATCGCCATCGAGAGCCCAGCCATTTGTGGCGCAGCCCTTATACGGCGCGGCGCCGCGCAGACCCACGCCCACCAGCAGGGAGGAGTGAAACCAGCCGCGGTACTGGTCGCCGCCTTCGAGATACAGGTCGGCGGGCCAATGCAGGCCGTTCTCTTCGGTCAACACGGCCAAGTGGCTGGAGCCGGAATCGAACCAGACATCCAGAATGTCCTTCTCTTTTGTAAATTCGCTTTGGCCGCATTTGGCGCAGGTTGTTCCGGCGGGAATCAGTTCCGCGGCAGTGCGGTCATACCAGATGTCGGCAGTGTGTTCGCGGAAAAGGTCCACCACACCGCGCAGGATGGCCGGATCGGTCAGCGGTTCGCGGCACTTTTCGCAATAAAACACCACGATGGGCACTCCCCACACGCGTTGCCGGGAGATGCACCAATCGGGACGGGCGGCAATCATGTTGGAGATGCGCTGCTGGCCCCATTCGGGCATCCAGGAAATATCCTGAATGGCGGAGAGAGCGCGGCCTCGAAGGTCATTCAGATCCATGCCGATGAACCAC